>JAFVEU010000254.1 GCA_017475845.1 Lachnospiraceae bacterium
GCCGATACAGAGGGTAGCAAGACCTGTCTTTGCGTCATCCCTCTTCTGCATCTCGTGAAGAAGTGTTACAAGGATACGGCAGCCTGATGCTCCAACGGGGTGTCCCAGTGCAATGGCTCCGCCGTTAACATTGACCTTGCTCATATCGAAGCCAAGCTCCTTGGCAACTGCAACAGACTGTGCTGCAAATGCCTCGTTTGCCTCGATAAGATCGATGTCATCAAGGGAAAGGCCGGTCTTCTTTAATACCTTCTTTGTGGCTGCAACAGGGCCGATACCCATAACCTCGGGCCTTACACCTGCAAGGGCTCCGCCGATCCATGTTGCCATGGGCTTAACTCCCAGCTCCTTAGCCTTCTCTTCGCTCATTACAACGATGGCTGCAGCGCCATCATTGATACCGGAAGCGTTTCCAGCGGTAACAAGTCCGCCGTCCTTTCCGGAACAGCACTTAAGATTTGCAAGAGTCTCCTTGGTGGTACCGGGACGGGGTCCCTCATCCTTCTTGAAGTCTACGATCTCCTTCTTAACCTTAACGGGAACGGGAACGATCTCGTCATCGAATCTTCCTTCGTTCACAGCCTTCTCGCATTTCTGCTGGCTGTTGGCTGAGAACTCGTCCAGCTCTTCCCTGGTGAGCTTCCACTCGTCGCAGATATTCTCTGCGGTGATCATCATATGATAGTGATTAAAAGCATCCGTAAGGGCATCATTTACCATGGTGTCCACGATGGTGGCATTGTTCATGCGGTAACCGAAACGGGCCTTTGTCATCGCATAGGGAGCCATGGACATATTCTCCATGCCGCCTGCCACAACTATATCAGCCTCTCCTGCCTTGATAAGGTCGGCTGCCATATTTACGCAGTTAAGACCCGATCCGCAAACAACGTTGATGGTTACTGCCGGAACCTCATTGGGGATACCTGCATTGATAGCTGACTGTCTTGCAACGTTCTGTCCCTGTGCTGCCTGTATAACGCAGCCCATAAGAACCTCATCAACCTGGTCAGGTTTAACACCGGCGCGGTTAAGGGCTTCCTTGATAACTATTGTTCCCAGATCCGCTGCGGGGTGTTGCTGAGAGCTCCGCCCATCTTACCGATAGCTGTCCTGACGGCACCCGCCAATACAATCTTTTCTGCCATAAATTTGCCTCCTTGAATTTGTTTTGCAACTTCGTTATTTTTTTCACATGTAAAAGGTATCTTAACACAAAACGCCTTTATTTTCAATAGCCGAAACCGTACAAATCACGATCATCATAACCGTATCTGCGTATGTCAGTCAAAGGGACTGCCCCCGGTTTTTGCGCATCCTCATTTTATCCCTTATGCGGCGGCACTGCCTCGCCCCCTCTTTTTCAAGATCCCTGTTTTCCGACAGATAAAAGCTTTCCGCTGATGAAACAGGTATGGCGGAAGTAAGCTCCTCTCTGTCCATCCGTCCCGGGTGGAAAAGGATCTCCAGATCCCTGCCCTTACGCTCTGCAAAGGCAGCAATATACGGATAGAGCTTCCCTACCCTCTCTGCGTCCATTTTCCCGCTCATCATAAGCCCCCACAGATACATGGGAGAAAATCCCTTTTCTTTTCCGAATCTTACCGCCCGGGGTGACAGTATCCGAAGGATCCGGTTTTTAATGAGATTCACCGGACTGTAGCTGAACCGAAGGCTCCGGTCCGCAGTAAAGGGCCTTAAGGGCTCGTCGGGGCAGCGGATGTATTCCACCTCGTATCCTTTTTCCTTTATAACCTCTGTCAGCGCACTCCACACCACCGGTATCACATGGCTGTGCTGGTGGCTGTCAATGCGCAGCTTCCTCTGGGCGCAGGGGATCCCCAGTTCCTCCGCTCTTTTTATGCAAAGGCTGATCTTCGACCAGCCCTTTCTTATCTGGAGATCCATCTCCTTCTTAAGCTTTTCCTTCAGATCCCCTCTTTTTCCCGGATCAAATGAATCAAAAAAAAGACTCTTCCATGTGTATGGTATGTAAGAGCCGTCATCGCCGGAAAGGCTTAAGCCTTCCACAATATTTAAGTGTACAGACATCAAAGGGAGAAAAGGGAGTCCCGGGATCTCCGATAAAAGCCTGTCCATGCATTCTTCAAAGCAGCCGGTATTGGAGATCACACTTATTCCGTCAAGCACCCCCTCTCTCATGAGAGAAAGCAGTTCTCCAGAAGTTCTTAATGTCAGGGCATAGTCATCCGCATGTATTTCTATCATCCGCTCCCCCTTCGTTCCCGTTATCGTCTTTCCAGACCACATTATCTATGATGTACAGGGGACGTCTCTTGGTCTCCATATATATTTTGGCGATATATCCCCCCAGGACACCCAAAGACATAAGTATGACTCCGGAGAATACTATCAGTGCCACAAGGATCGTGGTATATCCCGGAACATTCTCTCCCTTACTCCAGTCGATGATCTCATTGATACCGACCATCACTCCTATCAAAGCCGTGACAAAACCCAGCTCCCCCAAAAGCCGGAGAGGCCTTGTGGAGAAGGAGGTTAAGCCGTTCATAGCAAGAGACAGCATCTTTCCGAAGGAATATTTGGACTTTCCCGCCTCTCTTTCCTTAACATCAAAGTATACCACATCAGACCGGAAACCCATTGTCGGTATCAGTCCTCTTAAGAAGAGGTTTACTTCCGTATATCCGGAAAGGGCTTCCAGAGCCTTGGCGGAGACCAGACGGTAATCCGCATGGTTCTTTATGACCTTCCCCCCAAGGGCGTTCAGGAGATTATAGTACATGTTTGCCGTAAATTTCTTAAGGAAACTGTCGGCGCTCCTGTCATTCCTGATGCCATATACCACCTCACAGCCGTCCATATATTTCGATATGAATTCATCAAGGGCTTCGATATCCTGCTGAAGATCCGCATCAATAGTCACCACTACGTCCGCCTTGTCCCTGGCGAACATCATCCCCGCCAGGATGGCGCTCTGATGCCCGAAATTTCCGGAGAGAGAAAGAACGGAAAATATAGGATCCCTTTCGCAGAGATCATGGAGTATCCTTCCGGTACCGTCTGTGCTGCCGTCATTCACAAAAAGCACACGGCTTGAATCCGTGATCTTCTTTTCCGCTGCAAGACGCCTTAGCTTTGCGGCCATGACTGCCGCTGTTTTCTCTATAAGCTCCTCCTCGTTATAGCAGGGTGTCACAAGGATAAGGCGAGGTATGTTTCTTCGTTTTTCTTCCGGTAAGATCCTGTCTTCCATCTACTGTCCCTCTTCGGTGTGGAGAGCCACGCCATTCCGATGCCATCAATCCATCCTGTATAATATGGAACATCCGTGAAAATGCCAGTCAGAGGAAAAGCCCTCCGATATCAGCCAGGATGTTATGTGCCCCCATTCATCTCCAATAATGTACACTGCATTCTCATTTGTGTCTATCTCTTCAGGAAGTCCCGCGGTCACATTTCCGTAGGTGCTTATGTCATCGCTGTAAACATCCCCGGGTCCTCCGCCAAAATAGAAGGTCTGCTGGTTCCTCGATATGGCCGCATTATCATACTGCACATAGATATGGGTATTCTCATCCTTCATGTAATACTGCTCGCTCCATTCTA
>JAFVEU010000022.1 GCA_017475845.1 Lachnospiraceae bacterium
CCACCTTCATGCATTCCGGTATGACGGGACTTGCGAACATCGCGTATAACCAGAGTAATTCCGTTTCCATAATCCTTGATAATTCCATCACCGGAATGACGGGACATCAGCAGAATCCTCTTACGGGTCTTAACATCAAAGGGGATCCCGCGGGACAGATAGATCTGGAAGCTCTCTGCAGGGCAATGGGGATCGAAAGGGTGAAGGTTGTGGATCCCTACGACCTTAAGGAATGCGACAGGGTGATAAAGGAGGAGCTTGAAGTTGCCGGACCGTCGGTGATAATTTCCAGAAGACCCTGTGTACTGCTTAAAAAAGTGGAAAAGAAGCCGCCTCTTAAGGTGGATACCGAAAAGTGCGTGGGATGCAGATCCTGTATGAAGCTTGGATGCCCCGCCATTTCCTTTAAGGACGGGAAGGCCCGTATTGATAATACTCTCTGCGTTGGATGCGGAGTCTGCAGTGAAATGTGTGCTTTTAATGCTTTGGCATAGGAAATATAAATGCCGTGGCTTTCAGGTAAAAGATAGAGGTGTAACAGATGTCTAAGGAAACAAAGAATATAATGATAGTGGGCGTGGGAGGACAGGGTTCTCTCCTTGCCAGCAAGATACTGGGTTCTCTCCTTTTGAGCGAGGGATATGACGTGAAGGTTTCCGAGGTTCACGGAATGTCCCAGAGAGGCGGAAGTGTAGTCACCTATGTGAGATACGGGGAGCATGTTTATTCTCCCATTATCGATGAGGGAGAGGCGGACTGCATAGTATCCTTCGAGCTTATGGAGGCTGCGAGATGGCTAAAATACCTTAAAAAGGACGGACAGATAGTCACCAATACCCAGCAGATCGATCCCATGAGCGTGGTCCTTGGGGCAGAGGAATACCCTGAAAATCTTGTGGAAAAAATGAAGGAGCAGGGGGTAAAGGTAGATGCCCTTGACTGCTTAAGCCTTGCGGAGAAGGCCGGGAACATAAAGGCCGTAAACGTTGTGCTATTAGGCAGGCTTTCACATTACTTCGATCTTCCGGAGGAGAGCTGGATAAAGGCCCTGGAGAGCAATGTTCCGGCAAAACTCCTGGATATAAACAAAAAGGCTTTTCAGTACGGTAAGGAAGCCTGAAGCGCGGAGTCCGGTATTTTAAGGGGGTAGGGTGCGGCCGGCACAGTCAGGCAGGCATCCTGTACGGATGACTTCATAAATTTAGGAGGAAAAGGAAAATGGAGAAGTATTTCCAGAAAAAGATCGAATGCATGCCCCTTAAGGAATTAAAGAAGCTGCAGGATGAGAAGCTTGTGGCTCAGGTTAAGCATGTATGGAACAATGTGGCCTATTACCGTAAGAAGATGGAGAAGAAAGGGCTTACTCCCGATGATATAAAGTCAAGGGATGATCTGTATAAGCTTCCTTTTTTATCCAAGGCGGATCTCAGGGAATGCTATCCTTACGGCCTTCTCGGGGCACCCCTTGAGAAGTGTGTGCGGATACAGTCCACATCCGGGACCACGGGTAAGAGAGTAGTGGCATTCTATACCAAAGAGGATCTGGATCTCTGGTCAGACTGCACCGCAAGAGCCCTTGTAGCAGCCGGAGCTTCAAAGAAGAGCGTGGTACAGGTTTCATACGGATACGGACTCTTTACCGGAGGCCCGGGCTTAAATGACGGAAGCCACAAGGTGGGCTGCCTTACGGTTCCCACATCCTCCGGAAATACGGACAGACAGATAATGTTCATAAGGGATCTGGAGGCCTCAATTATCTGCTGTACCCCCAGTTATGCCGCCTATCTCGGAGAGAGGATGAAGGAAATGGGGCTTTCTCCCGAGGATATCCCCTTAAAGGCAGGCATATTCGGCGCGGAAGCCTGGAGTGAGGAGATGCGCCACGACATAGAGCAGACCATGGGCATCAAGGCCTATGATATCTACGGTCTGACCGAGCTCTCGGGACCCGGTGTGGCCTTTGAGTGTTCGGAGCAGAAGGGCATGCATGTTAACGAGGATCATTTTATCCCCGAGATCATAGACCCGGATACGGGAGAGGTGCTGCCCGATGACACGGAGGGAGAGCTGGTATTTACTTCCCTTGACAAGGAAGCCTTCCCCCTGCTCCGCTACAGGACAAGGGATATCTGTTCCCTTACACGAAAGAAGTGCTCCTGCGGCCGCACCCTTATAAAGATGGCGAAGCCCAAGGGACGTACGGACGACATGCTCATAATCCGCGGAGTGAACGTATTCCCGTCACAGATAGAGACAGTACTCTTAAATAACGGCTATGCCGCAAATTACCAGATAATCGTGGGCAGGGTTAATAATACCGATACCCTTGATGTACATGTGGAGATGACACCTGAGATGTTCACGGATAACTTAGGCGAGATCGAAGCAAGACAGAAGAAGCTGGTAGCCGGCCTGCAGTCAATGCTCGGTATCAAGGCAAAGGTTACACTTGTTGCACCCAAGTCCATCCAGAGATCCGAAGGAAAAGCGGTGCGTGTCATAGACAACAGGAAGATCTGAGAAAGGAGCGGCGTCGGATATGAGTATTAAACAGATATCGGTTTTTATGGAAAACAAACCCGGCACTCTTGAGGAAATGACGGATGTGCTGGCAAAGAACAATATCGACATGAGGGCTATTTCGGTTGCAGAGGCAGAGGACTTCGGCATCGCCCGTCTCATAGTGGATGATGTCTACGAAACTGCCACAGTCCTTAAGGACGCAGGATTTGTAAACAAGCTGAGCGAGGTGCTGGCTGTGGAGACCCCGGATACTCCCGGAGGCCTGAACAAGGTCTTAAAGACACTTTCCGCAGCCCAGGTGAACCTGGATTATATGTATGCCTTCCTTGGGGGTAAGGATGTGGACAAGGCCTTCCTCATAATGAAGGTGGCTCACATAGACAGGGCGGAGTCAACCCTCAAGGTAAGCGGATTCAATCTGGTGGATCAGGAGCATATTTCCGAATTATGAAGACTATAGTAGCTAAATTCGGCGGCACATCCCTTGCGGACGGAAGCCAGTTCAAAAAAGTCAAAGAGATAATAGATGCGGACCCGGACAGAAGGATCATTGTGGCTTCTGCTCCGGGGAAGCGTTTTCCCGAGGATGTGAAGGTTACCGATATGCTCATTAACTGCTATGAGAAAGCAAAGGCAGGAGAGAATTTCGACAAGGAGCTGTCGGATATCAAGAGCCGTTTCAGGGACATAATCATCGAGCTCAATATCGATTTTCCACTAAGCCAGGAATTTGATATCCTCCGGGAAAAGATCATAAGCAACCCGAACCGGGATTATATAGCCAGCAGGGGTGAGTATTTTAACTCCAGGATCCTTGCGGAATATCTGGGCTATACCTTTGTGGATCCCGAATGGTGCGTGTGCTTTGACGAAAACGGGGTTCCGGATGACGCCATGACAAAAAGAGCCATGAGAGCAGCCTTAAGGCCCCTTAAGAATGCGGTGATCGCCGGATTTTACGGGGCGGACGGCAGCGGCAGGATCCATACCCTCCCCAGGGGAGGCTCGGATGTTACCGGAAGCCTTGCCGCCTGTGCGGTAAACGCCGATCTCTATGAGAACTGGACGGATGTTTCCGGACTCATGGCTGCGGATCCAAGGATAGTGGATGACCCGAGAAGTGTGGAATTCTTAAGCTTCCGGGAGCTCCGTACCCTGTCCTACATGGGGGCATCGGTCCTCCATACGGATTCGGTGCTGCCTGCAGCGGAGAGCGGCATCTCCATAAATATAAGAAATACCAATCATCCCGAGGACAAGGGAACCACCATAGTCAAGGATCTGCCGGAGGACGGAGAGGATTATCCCATTATAGGAGTTGCCGGGAAAAAGGGAATGTCAGTGCTTCAGATCGAAAAGGTCATGGTAAGTGACGGCTCCGGCTTCAGTGCCAGGATCCAGGATATCCTGGCGGACAGGAATCTGCCTTTTGAGCAGTGCCTTACGGGTATTGATGTGGTGACTCTGGTGATAGCAACGGATCTTCTCGATACCTGCAGGGATGAACTCCTTCAAGAGATAAAGGAAAAAATGACCCCGGACTTTGTGGGGGTAACGGATAATCTTTCCATGATAGCCATTGTGGGGGAGAGAGGGTCACACTCCTGCGACGCCAACGTAAGGGTGCTTCAGGCTCTTGCCGATAACGGTATCGAGATAAGCACCATGAATCAGGGGGCAAGGAATCTAAGCCTTCTTATCGGTATCCCCGAAGAAAAGTACGAGGAAGCCATAAGGGTGATCTATGGGATGATGTCCTGATCAGAGTATGTCCGCAAGCTCCATGATGAGGCGTTCGCTCTTTTCCCAGCCGAGGCAGGGGTCTGTAATGGATTTTCCGTAAATACCATCCCCGATGGCCTGGCTTCCGTCCTCAATGTAGCTCTCTATCATAAGACCTTTTACGATCTTTCTTATATCCTTTGATACATGGCGGCTATGGAGCACATCCTTTGAAATACGGATCTGTTCCATATAGTTTTTCCCGGAATTGGCGTGGTTACAGTCTATTATCACAGCGGGATTCTTAAGTCCCGTCTCTTCGTAGCTCTTTATTAGTCCCATGAGATCTTCATAATGATAATTTGCGTGGCTTCTGCCATAGGCATCAACGAAGCCACGGAGGATGGCATGGGCCATGGGATTTCCCGTGGTCTTTACCTCCCAGCCCCGGTACAGGAATTTCTGCCTGCTCTGGGCTGCGGAAATGGAATTCATCATTACCGTGATATCCCCGCCTGTGGGATTCTTCATGCCTGCGGGAATGCCTATCCCGCTGGCAACTATCCTGTGAAGCTGGTCCTCCACGGATCTGGCGCCTATTGCCACATAGGAGAGAAGGTCGGATAAATACCTGTGGTTCTCGGGATAGAGCATTTCCTCCGCACAGGTGAAGCCTGTTTCCTTTACAACCCTTGTATGCATTTCCCTGATGGCGATTATCCCTGCCAGCATATCCTCA
>JAFVEU010000255.1 GCA_017475845.1 Lachnospiraceae bacterium
CAGTTAACCTTTATTCCTGCTGCCATAGCCTCTTCAAGTGTTGCCTGAAGAGCGTTCTCGTCATTTGCTGCCACTGAAATTGAAGCAACGCCCTGTGATATAAGAGACTGGATCTCTGTGATCTGTGCGTCAACTGTTGCTGCTGAAGGCTCCTTTACAACAACCGTTCCGCCGTTGCCTTCGATAACCTCGGTAAAGCCCTCGATAGCCTTCTTGAAGTAAGGGTTTCCTGCGCTCTTTACAACTATTGCAAAGGTCTTTCCGGAAACATCGGCACCGCCTGCTGCTTCCTCAGCCGCTGCCGCGCCTGCTTCCTCTGCTGCAGGAGCCTCCTCTGCTGCGGGAGCTGCCTCTGCTGCAGGAGCTTCCTCTGCTGCGGGAGCTGCCTCTGCTGCGGGAGCTGCTTCTGCTGCAGGAGCTGCTGCGGGAGCGCTCTCTGTTGAAGCGCCTGCTCCTCCGCAGGCTGCAAGAAGAGAAGATGCCATTACTGCCGTAAGCAATATACTTACCACTTTTCTTTTCATAAAAATTTTCCTCCTTTACCCTTTCCGGGTTTATTGTTTATATCCACATCACTATGATGTAAACATTTCCTGTGTTGCTTATTCCCTGATGCACCGTTTCTTAAACTGCGTCGCTGGTCATGCAGCCGCCTTCAGTTTTCTCATTTCGTCGATCCTTCCCTTGATCCCGGGGATCAGTACCGCGATGATCAGAAGAGCTCCGACTATGACCAGTATCATCTGGGAATTGACATTTGCCTGTCCCAGGGCGATACGTAAAAGGGTGATGATCAGTCCTGCGATAATGCCTCCCACAAGGGTTCCCTTTCCACCGGTGGAAGCTATCCCTCCAAATACGCACATGGCGATGACTTCCATTTCAAAGCCCTGTCCCGTAGTGGTGTTTGCCCCGTAAGTATAGGCTGTAAGGAAGAGCCCGCACATTCCGGCCATAAATCCCATAAGGACATATGCGATGAAACGGCATCTCTTAACATCAACCCCCGCGTAGAACGCCGAGACCTTATTTGATCCGATGGCGTAGAGGGAACGCCCGAAGGTGGTGCGCTGCAATATAACCGTAAAGATGACCGCAGCTAATATGACCACAAGGATGATCACGGGCACCGTTTTTCCAAGCTTTGTTGAAAGAGGCATTATCTGCTTTGTGTTTGTATATGAGACAGATCCGCCTCCCCCTAAGTATATCTCCGCGATTCCCCTGAAGATTATCTGGGATCCGAGGGTGGTTATCATACTGGGAAGCTCGGGAAAGCTCGTAGTCACAAACCCGTTAAATGCCCCGCAGAGAAGTCCGGCCCCGAGACACCCGAGTATCACCACAGGGAAGGGTGCTCCCGCATTGCTTATGTAGCAGGTAAGGGTTCCCGTAAGGCAGACTATGGAACCTACAGAGATATCGATGTCCCCCAGGACAAGAATGTATGCCATGGGCAGCACCATAAACATCTCTGCCAGGAATTTCGGCATCTCCCGGAGTACATTTGCAAAGGTGTAGCTCTGGGAAATTGACATATTGAAAATATTTACTGCTATGAAGAGGAGAATGAGCGCCCCTTCCCAGGTGAACAAAAGCTTTTTCGCAGTCAGCTTCTCTTCGGCTTTGATACTGCGTCCCGACTTTCCTGCCATTACATTTCCCTCCTCTCAAGGTTCTGCCTGTCAACCATCCTCTGTGTGATCACGTTAAAGATGACAACGAAAAGGATTATCACTCCCTTCACCGTGTTCTGCGCGATGGAAGGCACGTTTATAAGAGGAAGGGCCTTTGCTATTATGGAGATGATGAGAGCTCCGAGGAAAGTGCCGGCAACCGACCCTCTTCCTCCGCTCATTGACACTCCGCCGATAACACAGGCAGCGATAACATCCATTTCCCTGCCGTACTGCATGTTTGGCTGTGCAGACGCGTATATCGATACGGAAAGTGCTCCTGCGAGACCTGCGAGGATTCCCATCATTGTATAAACGGAGATAAGGGTGTTATCAACGTTTATACCCGATATCCTGGCCGCCTCCGCATTCGATCCCACTGCATAGATCTTTCTTCCGAACTTTGTCCATTTAAGCATCCAGAAGAAAAGCGCATAGCAGATGATAAGTATGATATAAGGACCGACGGTCCCGTCCTTGCCGAACTCGGCAAACTCACGTACATCCTCACCGCTTGCAAACTGGCTGTTTCCAACCACGTATGCCATGCCTCTCCAGATATACATGAAGCCCATGGTACAGATGATGGGTGCCACCTTTCCCTTTGAGATGATAAGCCCGTTAAGCATCCCGCAAAAACACCCTATGACCATTGCTATCACGAAAAGGAGAAAGGTATTATTAACTATGTTGTACTTTGTAAGCATTCCGATGCTCATTCCCGCAAAGGCAAGGGTAGATGTGATGGAAATATCGATACCCGCCGTAAGCATCACACAGAGCATTCCAAGAGCCATTATCATGGTAAGGGCATTATTCCTGAATATCTGTCCGATATTTACGGGTGAAAAGAATGTGGGATTAAGCACCGTAATGAAGATCCCGAGCACCAGAAGGACAAAGGTGAGAAGCGCTTCCCTGGATCCGGTGATCTTTTTGAATAAAGACCTGTTTTCCATCACTGAACTGCCTCCTTCCTGTCGCTCTTCCCCTGTTCCATGGAGAGCTTCAATATCCTCTCCTGGGTGGCTTCGGAACGGTTTAAGCATCCGGTGACTTTCCCGTTACACATCACGTAAACCCTGTCGCTCATTCCCAGGATCTCCGGCATTTCGGAAGAGATCATGATTATTCCGAATCCCTTTTTCGCAAGCTCTCCCATGATGGCATATATCTCGGCCTTCGCTCCTACATCCACGCCCTTTGTGGGCTCGTCCATTATGACAAGCTTCATGTTGTCCTGGGCAAGAGCCTTGGCTACCACCACCTTCTGCTGGTTTCCTCCGGAAAGGGAGCTTGCCGGGTCAAATATGGTCACGGCCTTGGTATCAACCTCTTCCAGAAACTTCTTTGAAAGAGCGTTTTCTTTCTTCAGATCGTTAAATATCCCGCCCTTTGCCAGTTTCTTCTGTATGGGAAGGGTCACATTTCTTCCCAGTCCCCAGGACAGGATCAGTCCCTCAGTGGAGCGGTTTTCGGGAAGGAGAACTATCCCCGCCTTCATGGAATCTTCGGGTTTCTTTACATTTAACTGCTTTCCCTCTAAGAATACCCTTCCACTGTCAGGCTTTGTAATGCCGCAGACGCTTTCCATGACTTCAGTCCGCCCGGCGCCTACAAGTCCGGTGATCCCCACGATCTCCCCTGCACGGACATTCATTGAAACATCCTTAAAGAATCCCGTGCGGCTCATATTTTCTATTCTGAATATCTCTTCGCCTATATTTACTTCGGGCTTAGGGTACATGTCGGAGATCTCACGGCCCACCATGGCTTTGATGAGATCCGCGTTTGTGATCTTGTCCACATCATATGTCCCGATGTACTGGGAATCACGGAATACGGTAACCCTTGAAGCAAGGCGGTACATATCTTCAAACCTGTGGGATATGAATATAATGGAAACGCCCTCATCTCTTAACTGCTCAACTATTTTGTACAGCTCCTCGGATTCGTTTGATGTAAGGGAAGCTGTGGGCTCGTCGAGTATGATTATCTTTGCGTTTGTGGAAAGGGCCTTTGCGATCTCGGTCATCTGCTGCTGTGCAACGGAAAGCGCGCCTATCTCATCCGAAGGCTTGAAATTCGCATGCAGACGGTCTAAGAGCTCCTGAGCCTTCGCATTCATCTCCTTCCACTGTATCATTCCACCCCGGATGATCTCATGACCCATAAAGATATTTTCCGCAACGGATAAGGTGGGATAGGTGGTGGGATGCTGGTAAACGGCAGCGATCCCTGCATCCAGAGCGTCTTTCGGTCCCCTGAAATGAACCTCTTTCCCCTCAAGATACATATGACCCTCTTCTGCCGCATGCACTCCGGTTATCACCTTAATGAATGTGGATTTTCCGGCACCGTTCTCTCCCATGAGAGCATGTACCTCTCCCCTTTTCAGCTGAAAGCGCACTTTATTGAGTGCCTTTACTCCCGGAAATATCTTGGTCACATCTTTCAATTCAAGAATGTATTCCGAATCGGACATCAACTGTCTCCTTCCTCAGGTCAGGAATGATCTAAATAAAATAATCCTGATCGTTTATCACAATCAGGATTATCCGATACTCTCCCCAAAAGAAAAACAGGAATATTTTTAGATTTGGGTTTTATCTTCCGGTTTTGATCTTTAATCCAGGTGGAACATTTCTATAAGATCTTTGGACACAGGGCTGTTATCCGGATTTGTCTCCATGATAGGCGCCATGAAATCCCACCATTTCCGGTTTATGGGAGTGTCCGCCCCTTTAGCCCACTTCTCCTCATCCTCTATCTCGATATAACCGAAGAGCACGTTTGTTTCCTCGTCCAGGAAAATGGAATAATTCCTTCCGCCGTGTTCGTGGATCATATCGATCATCTCATCCCACAGCTCATTATGGCGCTTTTTGTACTCCTCCGCCTGTCCCTCATAGAGTTTCATCTTAAAAGCCTTGTACATTTCTTATCCTCCTTAATCCTTATATTTATGGTATTAAAACCATTGGTCTCTTACATTGGTATCCGGACCGTGACCTCGGTGCCGGTCCCCGGGCTGCTCTTATAAGAAAGCCCATAACCCTGCCCGTACAGAAGGACAAGCCGTTTATGGGTATTGTATATCCCAACGTTACTGCCTTTTTCTTTTTCCGACGCAACCGGTTTTTCCTTAAGTATATTGCTGAGGGCAGTCTCATCCATGCCCACTCCGTCGTCGGAGATCAGGAATACGATATCATTTCCCTCACTCCAGGAAGTAAGTACTATGGTGCCGCTTCTTTCCTCCTTTTCAAAAATGCCGTGGATCATGGCATTTTCCACTATGGGCTGGAACGTGAGCTTCGGTATGCTGTAGTGCATCAGGGTATCGGGAACATCCACGATGAAATCGATCTTGTTATCAAAGCGCATGTTCTGGAGCTTTACGTAGAGCGACACGTGCAGCAGCTCATTCTCGATACTGTCAAGGGTATTCTTCTTTGAAAGGGTGAGCTTATAGAATTTCGACATGGACTGGATCGCATCCGAGACCCGTTCGCTATCCCCGCTCAAGGACAGCCAGTTTATCATATCCAGGGTGTTATAGAGGAAATGGGGATTGATCTGGGACTGCAGCGCGTTGAATTCCGAGGTCTTTATCTGCTCGGCAGCCTCCTTCTGCCTCTCGATCAGCTCATTTATTCTCTCCGCCATGTGATTATAGGTCAGGACAAAATCACCGATCTCATCCTTTCCCGACTCCTCTTTTATCTTATGGACTTTCGTATGATGGGTGCGTTCCATCTTCATTAAAACATTTTCTATACGGGACGAGATGGAGTGTCCGATAAGATACGACAGCAATAATGCGATAATTATGGATATGAAATAAACAAAGGCGTAGTGGTACAGAATGGAATGCACCCTGTCATTGAGCGGTGCCGCGGGGATCACGGACACAAGTCTCCAGGGAGTGTTTTCTATATCACGGTAACTCATATAGATCTCCCTGCCTATGACCTCTCGTTTTACAAAGGTGCCCCCTTCTCCCATAAGACTTTCGATATCATCATTTCCGAGGAAGTAGGTTCCGGCAAGGGCCGCGTCAGAAAACGCAATGAGATTATCCCTGTCGTTGATTATGTAGTTTACAGCCATACCCTCGCTGTTTTCCACAGACAGAGATTCAGAAAAGCTTTCCGAAGAAAAATAGACCACCAGATATGCGGCAGTCGCCTCACTCCTGTCATCGGACATGCCATACCGTATCCTGCATACGTATGAAAGATCCCCC
>JAFVEU010000256.1 GCA_017475845.1 Lachnospiraceae bacterium
GATTTCTCCAAATCCGGTATGCAGGATTTTAAGGCACAATATGACTGGCTTGTATCGCAAATGATAAAGCGGATCGGAGAGAGACCGGCGGGAGTGGAATACCCGGTATGGGCACACTATCAGAGGGAAGGATTAAGAAAAAGGCCTGATCTAAGAAGGGAGCGTTGGCATTGTGGTTGGAAGGGCGAACGATTTGCATGTATGGAAATAGAGATTCCGGAAAAGGACGTCCTTTTATCGGATTTTGATACCTGGTCGATTATCCTTAATAACGGTCTGCTTTCTTTAACTGAAGAAGAGGATGCCGAGCTGGAACGAAAGTATAATATCCTTTCTGAGCAGGATAAGAAGATAATGAAGGAGAGAAACTGGGAAGGCGTATTTGATCTGACTCCGGTCGATAATGAATGGGTAGTAAGAGGGGATTCGATTCAAGCTACTTTCTGGGAACTTAGAAAAGAGCAGATCAGATCTGTATGGATGTTTACAGCGGCAACACCAAAACCGAAAGATCAAGAGGATAGTAAGGATGAAAATATGGCTGGATGACTTGAGACCAGTGCCGGAAGGATATGAGGGTGCCAAGTCAGTGAATGAAGCAATACAAATGATTAAAGAGGCAGAGAAAGCGGGAGTTGAAATAGAACTTCTGGATCTTGATCATGACCTTGGGGATTATTATTCCGAAGGCGGTGATGCAATAAAACTTCTGGACTGGCTGGCAGAGCGGGAAACCTTTTATCCCGTAGAGATACACACAGCCAATCCTGTGGGAAGAGCAAATATGGAGCGAATGATCGCCAGGTATTGGGGAGAGGAATAAAGGGAAGAATAGATGAATTTACCAGTAACAGTTAACCAGCAGGAACTTTTGGATATCCTGCTGAATATAGCACCTGTGCGTCCGGTATTTATCTGGGGAGCGCCAGGAATAGGAAAGTCTGCTCTTGTTGAAGAGTTTTCAATAGAGGTAGGTCTGGAATGCGTATCACTTCTTGGGAGCCAGCTGGCGCCGGAGGACATAATCGGCATTCCTCAGATAAGGGGAAATACTTCCGAATTTCTGCCTCCCAAAATGATAGCAAGAGATGAGCCCTATGTTCTGTTTTTGGATGAATTGAATGCCTGCTCGCAGGAAGTGCAGAAGGCTTTTTACAGCCTGATATACGAACGAAGGATAGGAGAATACCATCTTCCGGAGGGCAGCATTGTCATTGGAGCAGGGAACAGAGCCCAGGATTCAGCCATAGTAAAGAACATGTCAAGCGCTCTAATAAACAGGATGTTCCACGTCCAGCTAAAACCGGATGTTAAAAGTTGGCTCACATGGGCTTATACACATGGCATCCATGAATGGGTGACTGACTATATAAGTCAAAGGCCGGATCATCTGTTTTCTGAGCCTCCGAAAACAGAAGAGCCATTCTCCACACCCAGATCCTGGCATATGCTCAGCGATGCCTTAAAGGAATTCGGAGCCGGAGAAAAGGAATTGTCTATAGAAACCATAAGAATGCTTTCATACGGAAGCATAACTGCCAGTCATGCGGGCATGTTTGCGGCATATGTTAAACAGCTTGAAAATAAGTTCCTGCTGACAGACATTATAAAAGGAGATGCCAGATGGCCGGATTCCCCGGAAGACAGGGATGTGCTATACTTCCTCGCCCAGTCCTTCAGAGGAAGGCTTTTGCATGACCTGCCTCAGCAGAAGGCAGCAATGGATAAGGAAACACAGTATCTGGCCCACAGGGCAAAGGCACTCATTAAGGAGCTCGCAAAGATAAACTATGAGCTTGCCCAGATGGTAGTGGCAGGCGATAACGATAAGACCCTTCCGGACTGGTTCATGATCGAAATAGTAAGGGATATCCCAAGGCTCATTGAACTGGAGAATAAGAAGAATGGGAAGACTGCATAAGGATAAAAAGAAAGAAAAGAAGCTGGATCCGAACGAGGTACAGATACGGAAAGGGCTTGAATTGATCCGTGAGCATGGATTCCTGTCGCATGTAAGCTATATGGCCCCTCAGATTACCGGGAAGAATGAACTTGGAAGAAAAACTGCGGCTATTTCGTACTCAGATGGAAGAGTACAGCTGAATAAAAATCTGTTCCTTTCACCAAAACAGTGGGCTTTTGCAATAGCACACTGTATGCTTCACAACTGCTTCGGGCACTATGATCTTGAAAAGGTTCCGGGAATAATCGAGGAAGATGAAAACGGCAAAAAGACAAAGAAACCGTATTTCAATAAAAGGATCTGGAACATAGCCTGTGACATCTATATTGACAAGTTCCTGGAAGACATCAATTTTGGAGAGCCGCTTAATAAGGCTCCTACAGGGTTTTTTCCTTCGAGTATTCTGGATGACGAGATCAAGATCTATGACTACCTTATCAGGGAAAACTGGAACGAAAATGACCATAGCTTTGGAGTTGGTTCCGATGACGGCATGGATATGTCTGGGCTTGAAAACCCCCTCAAATATGAAAAAGACAGGTGGGGATTTCAACATAGTAATGAATTCGCCGTTTTATTTGCCGATGCTATTGTCAGCTCTGTGAGAAGGACTATCAATAAAGCCGCAGACCGTGAGTGGATGCCGAATTCCATGGGGAGACAGGTGGCTAACTGGTTTATCAATAATTACCCGTTATTCGGAGCCCTTGCCGCATCATTTAAGATAGTGGAGGATCAGGAGATCTGCCGGAAGCTGGACATCAGTACTGCGGCAGTAAATGCGTGGGAAGGCGAGATATATATAAATACTCGTATGCGTCTTTCTGAGGATGAGTGGAAGTTCGTCATGGCCCATGAGTTCCTTCACGCGGCACTCCTTCATCACAGGAGATGTGAAGGACGGGATCCTTACCTATGGAACCTTGCAACGGATTTTGTTATCAACGGCTGGCTTTTTGAAATGCAGATAGGATCTATGCCCGAAGGTGTTCTTTTTGATCCGGATTTCAGAAATAAGTCGGCAGAGGAGATTTATGACATTATATGCGAGGATTTTAAGAGATTTGTAAAGATGAATACCTTCCGGGGAAATGGACAAGGAGATATCATGGGGAAGCCCTCCGGGAAGTTCGGAGAAAAGGGCCAGGGAGTTTCACTGGATGACTTTTACCGGAATGCACTGACTCAGGGACTTGAATATGAGACCGGAAGGGGAAGAGGGCTTATTCCTGCGGGGCTTGTAGAGGAGATCAGAGCTCTCGCAGTGCCTCCGGTACCCTGGGACGTAAAACTGGCCGAATGGTTTAATGCCAATATCAGACCGCTTGAAAAGCACAGGAGCTACGCTCATCCGAGCCGCAGACAGAGCAGCACTCCCGATATTCCGAGACCAAGGTATGTAAAAGTAGAAAACGGGGACAACTCCAGAACTTTTGGAGTGATCATCGATACTTCCGGATCCATGGAAGCCTCTGAAATTGGAAAGGCACTTGGGGCAGTAGCAAGCTATGCTGCCGCACGGGATGTTCCGGCTGTAAGAGTTGTGTTCTGTGATGCCAGAGCTTATGACAACGGCTATATGTCACCGGATGAGATAGCCGGAAGAGTGAAGGTTATTGGACGGGGAGGAACGAGGCTACAGCCGGCCATTGATCTAATTCAGTCAGCAAAGGATTTTCCGAAGGATGGGCCGATCCTGATAATAACCGATGGCGGAATAGAAGACCATCTGGATATCAGAAGAACTCATGCATTTATCCTTCCTGCAGGTTATGGATTACCGTTTAAGCCACGGGGAGAGGTGTTTTATTTCAAATAACGATCATTAGGTCGATAGTATTGATAAGCAAATTGAATTTGAGAGGATAATAAAAGAGAGAAAGAACATAATAAACCTAATTATAACAAAAGCATTTTTGGATTTTAGCGATAAAATAAAAGAAGATGTTGAATTGACTCAGTCATTTGAGGAGTTCTTAACTATGCTGGTATCTTGCGATTTAGAAGAAGCAGCAGTGATCCTGGATGAGTTCCTGCTTCACTAAAGTAGCATGCTGATCTTTAGTATAAAGATGAATTTGATATATAGATAATGGGTTACCGGTACTCCGTCGATGAAGTCAAAGGCTTCTCAGGAGGAGACGCTCACGAATGCCATTGTGGATGAAATGATTTCATTGGAATATGTAAGAATTGTGACTTTTGGACCGACGATACAAAGGTCGGGTTTCATTATGGATAGAATACTGGAATACAGAGTAAAAGACTCTGATCTCGATAAAACAGTTGGCGGAATACTCGTAAAGGTGCTGAAGCACTGTATGGGTCTGACACCTCACGAGATCAGTCATGCCAAGTTTACTCCGGGAGGAATAACAGTATTAAGGGATGGAAAGCAGACCGGACAGTATGAATCTGTTACCGTTAAGGACAGGATAAGCGCCGGGGATACCGTTAGAGTATTGTTTTCTGATGAAGTGGAGAAAGACGAAGAGAAGGTTATAGCCGTAAAGGGAGATGTCCGGATTCTGTATGAAGATGAGGATGTGATCGTACTCAATAAGCCTGCTGGAGTAGTATCTCATCCGTCTCACGGTCACTATCGGGATTCGCTGGCAAATTATCTGGCTGCATATTATGAGGCATCGGGAAGGTCCGGAAAGCTAAGGACTGTCGGAAGGCTTGATAAGGATACCAGCGGAGCCATTCTTTTTGCAAAGAATGCGCCTGCAGCATCAAGGCTTTTCCGCCAGAAGGACAA
>JAFVEU010000257.1 GCA_017475845.1 Lachnospiraceae bacterium
AGAGCAGTGCGGTTTTATAGGGGTCTCAAGCACATAGAAAAGGTAATGACCGATACTTTCAGTTTGAGAGCAGTGCGGTTTTATAGGGGTCTCAAGCTCAATCTCCGTCACCTTATCACCGTCAACAGTTTGAGAGCAGTGCGGTTTTATAGGGGTCTCAAGCCACAGAAGAAACGGGCTGCACGGTTTATAGGTTTGAGAGCAGTGCGGTTTTATAGGGGTCTCAAGCATTCCCTTATAGATCAGGTTGGCTTCATCAGTTTGAGAGCAGTGCGGTTTTATAGGGGTCTCAATCCGTACAGGGAATGATCGTATCACTCCTTGGTTTGAGAGCAGTGCGGTTTTATAGGGGTCTCAAGCAGTAGTTCAGGTGGAAACTCAAAGTACACAGTTTGAGAGCAGTGCGGTTTTATAGGGGTCTCAAGCTGAATGTCAAAGAGCGACACCGAAAGAGAGTTTGAGAGCAGTGCGGTTTTATAGGGGTCTCAAACTATGCCCTGCGGAAGCGAAGGCTCCCTCAAGTTTGAGAGCAGTGCGGTTTTATAGGGGTCTCAAACGAGAAAGCTGAAAAAAGGCAGCAGGGCTTGAGAGCATTACAGTTTTAGAATTCTCATGTTGGAAGCAAAAGAAAGGAGCGGGATCATGATTCTTTTTATAGATGCCTGTGTCAGGGCGGAGTCAAGGACAAGGGAGCTGGCGGAAGCCGTGCTTTCGCATCTTGGGAAGGAGGATACGGAGGTTGAGAGAGTAAGGCTCTATGAATGCGGACTTATGCCGCTTACGGTTGAAGATATGGGGAAAAGGGATGAGGCTCTGATGAGAGATGATTTCTCGGATCCCTTCTTTGATCCGGCGCGGCAGTTTGCGGAGGCGGACTGTATTGTCATGGCCGCGCCTTACTGGGATCTTTCCTTTCCGGCGATATTAAAGCTTTATCTGGAAAAGGTGAGCGTGAACGGGATAACCTTCATGTATGACAGCGAAGGTGTACCCCATGGACTGTGCAGGGCAGAGAAGTTATACTATGTTACGACCTCCGGCGGGGAGATCGGAGACTATAATTTCGGATATGATTATGTAAAAGCATTGACGATGGGCCTGTACGGCGTCCGGGATTCCGTCTGTATCAGAGCGGTGGGGCTTGATCTTAAGGACGTGGATGCGGATAAGGTGCTTGATAATGCCAAAGCCCAGCTGAAGGACGTATTGTAGATCGGGGGTCTTTATGTATTTCCCCAGGGACTGGGACAAGCCCTCGACCGAAAACGAGGGGCTGTGCAGACTGTTTGGATACGGGGTTTTCGAGGATCAGGGGAAGCTTCCCTACAGGATCTTTGAGCCGGAAACGTCGGAAAAGGTGCCGCTTCTTGTATATCTTCACGGGGCCGATGCCTTTGGGAACGATAATGAGGCTCAGCTTGCCATCCATGACATCGGGACCTGCTTTGCCAGGCCGGAGCGGCAGAGGAAGAACCCCTGCTTTATCCTTGCGCCACAGTGCACACAGAAGAGCCCCTGGTCCATACGTTCCAGCGGGGGAAGGCTTCTTAAACTTATAAGTAAGCTGATCTCCGGGGATGAGAGGATCGACAGGGAGCGGATATACATATACGGATACAGCGCCGGAGCCATCGGCAGTCTGAGGCTAATCAAGGAAAGGCCGGAGATTTTTGCCGCGGCGGTTTCCATCTGCGGCGCCACGGAGAGGGATAAGCTGGAAATACTGGAGGATATCCCCCTATGGCTCATTCATGCAGCGGATGATGAGATAGTATGGGCTTCTTTCAATT
The DNA here is from genome assembly GCA_017475845.1 of Lachnospiraceae bacterium. Taxonomy (GTDB): domain Bacteria; phylum Bacillota; class Clostridia; order Lachnospirales; family Lachnospiraceae; genus NK4A144. The sequence goes on from JAFVEU010000257.1 coordinate 1,791, forward strand.
CCGGAAGTTCAGGCAGCGCCCTTTTGGGATCGGCGGAGATCTGTGATATTCTTAAAGAGAGGGCAAAGGATATCCGTTATACTGAATATCCCCCGGGCTTCATGAAGGAAAAGTACGGGGTAAATCCCCATTGTACCTGGGTTCCCGCTGCGGAGGACGAGGAGCTGGCCCGCTGGCTCTTTTCCCGGAGGAAGAGATCGAATGCGCGTATCTCTTCAGGATCCGAAGGGGTCTGAACAGATACAAAGGCTCTTTAAGGCCGGGAACAGAAGATGATCATGCGGGAACCGGCCACCCTGCTGCAAAGTGGCACCGGGATGGCGGGGTTCTCAAACAGGTGGTGCAAAATGAAAGAGAACAGCACTGTGGTCATAGATGAAAACACACCGCTGCTGATCCTGGCAGGACCCATGTTTCTGGAGCTCTTGCTGAATACCATGCTGCAGAACGTGGACACGGTAATGCTCAGCCGCTTTGACGAATATGCAGTGGGAGCGGTGGGCAATGCCAATATCATCATGTTCATGATGATCATACTTTTCAATATCATCGCCACCGCCACAAGCGTGGTTGTGGCGCAGTATCTTGGAGCCAGGATGTATGACCGCATGAACATGATCTATACGCTTTCCGTTTTTGTGAACCTTGTTTTCGGCATACTGCTGAGCGCGGCCTTCTGTGCGGCAAATCCGCTCATCATGGATTTCCTTCACGTGTCTCCGGAGATGCGTCCCTACTCCATGACATATATCTATATTGTGGGAGGCTGCGGCTTTTCCATGGCAGTATACAATGTCATGCTTCAGATACTCAGGTGTAACGGATATACAAGGATCGGCATGTGGGTTACCCTTGCCATTAATCTGATGAACATCATCGGAAATTACTGCTTCCTGTACGGACCCTTGAAATTCCTGAATCTGGGGGTTGCCGGAGTGGCAATATCAACGGTTTTCGCGGGATTTACGGCAGCTGCCTCGCTTATCGTGTTTTTCTACGTGAAAAAAACAGGCAGGCTGTCCATTGGTTATCTGAACCCCTTTCCGGGTAAGCTCCTTTCCAGGATGATAATGATCGGACTTCCCTCCGCAGGAGAAAATCTGACCTATAATCTTTATCAGATCACCCTTCTCTCCTTTGTGAATGCCATGGGAAATGATGCGGTCAATGCCAGAGCCTATTGCAATACCCTTATATCTTTTGCGATGATATTCTCAAATGCCGCGGCAATGTCCACACAGATAATAACGGGGCATCTGGTGGGAGCAGGGAAAAACGAGGAGGCCTACAAAAGAGTATTTAAGACCCTAAGGATCTCCCTGCCTATCACCATAGCGCTGGCAGGTATCAATGCGGTATTCTGCGGGTACACGCTGCACATTTTTACGGATAATCCGCATATAATTGCCCTGGGCAGACAGATAATGATAGCGGATATATTTGTGGAAACGGGGAGATGCTTAAATCTTACTTTCGGCAGCAGCTTAAAGGCCGCCGGAGCATATATTTTCCCTCTTGTGGCAGGTATTTTAAGCAACTGGGGGATTGGCCTTACCACAGGTTATGTGGCGGGGGTCCTGCTTGGTCTGGGTGTTGCCGGGATCTTTATCGGGACGGCGGCGGATGAATGCATCCGGGGGCTCATCATCATGTATTACTGGTATAAAAAGAAGTGGCTTGGAAAGTCCGTGGTAGAATCGAAAGAACAGGCGGAGCACGGCTTTGATTAGCCGAATGCGCGTATCTATTTAAGAATCCGAAAGAGTCTGAAGAGATACCGGGCGCTTTAGAGATATTAAAGGAGTTTCAAGGGGCGTCGTAACAATATGAATTACTCGATAATAAGCATACTGGCATTAATACTTAATCTCATAATAAATCGTGAAGCATTCGGATATTTCATGTTAAGGTCAGGAAATCAGGAGCCAGGGAAGATGGCAGTTATCCGCTACAACCATTTTCTCATGGCGGCGAACTGTTACTTTATAGTGGATATAGCCTGGGGTCTTCTCTACGAGCATCACGATATACCCGGTCTCTTTCCCATATTGTATTTGGACTGCGTTTTCTATTTTATATTCATGTTCCTTACAATGCTTACCTGGATAAGATACGTGGTGGCCTATCTGGATAAAAGAGGGCGCCGCAGCAGGATCCTTCTCTGTTCGGTGTGGACCATGTTCACCCTGGGGCTTATATACCTCATGATCAACCGTTTTCATCCCTTTATTTTTTCCTTTAATGAAAAGCATGAATATATTACGGAGCCCGGCAGGCATATTGCCTTTTTCCTGCAGATCGCTCTTTATATGCTGACTACGGTATATATATTTTATCTGGCCCGGAGGTCAACTGCCGGGGAGAAGGTCAGATATATAGCGGTGGGACTCACCTGTCTCGTAATGGATCTGTTCCTGGTATTTCAGGTGCTGGATCCCAGATATCCCTGCTATGCTATGGGACTGATCATCGGGATTTGTGTGATCCATTCCTTTGTGGAAGCAGGGGAGAGGAAGGAAAAAGAGGTCTATGACCACATAGCAACGGGACTGGCGGAAGATTATGAGGCCATGTATTACATAGACATAGAGACGGGTGAATTCCGGGAATTCTCTGCAAGCTCTGAATATGAATCCATGAATGTTCCGGTGGAAGGCCTGGATTTTTATGCCGAGACCCTGATGAATATCGAAAGGTATGTCCATCCGGATGACAGGGAATTTGCCAGGAGTCTCTACCATAGAGAGACCATGCTTAAGAATCTGAAGGACAGAAGGTCATATTCGTATAAATACAGGATAATGGTCGGAGGACAGCCCAGGTTTTTCCGGTTTACGGTTATGCGTGCCAATGATGACAGGCATCTTGTGCTCCGTGAAAAGGATGTGGATGATGAGATCACGGCAGAGACGATGATGCTGGAAAACCAGAAGAAGAGCATTACCTTCACCCAGATCGCTGAGAGCCTGGCAGCCAACTATGACGTGATATACTACGTGGATGCAGTGGACTCCGGCTATGTAAGCTATGAATGTCATAATACATACGGCCAGCTTGATATAGAGAGAGCCGGCGATGATTTTTTTGCGGAGGCTTTGAATGACATACAACATATCGTTCATAAAAATGACCGGGATCTTGTGCTGGGATTCCTTGACAGGGATCATGTGACCAGTGTTCTTAAGGACCGGAAGAGGAGCAGTATCAATTACCGTATCATGGCAGGCAATATAACGCATTATGTAAGAATGACCGTCCGTAAGACCAGCGACAGCACACATTATATCATCGGTATTGAAAATATCGATGCCGAGGTCAAAAGGGAGAAGCAGCATCTCAAAGCCCTGAATACAGAGAAGAAGCTGGCAAGAAGGGACGAGCTTACGGGGATAAAGAATAAGACCGCCTATAAGGAAATGGAGAAGTCGCTGCAGGAAAGCATGGACAGCGGTACGGAGAAGCTGTCCTTCGCCATTGTCGTATGTGATGCCAACAACCTGAAAATGATCAACGATTCCAAGGGGCACGTTGCAGGAGATGAGTATATTAAAGGATCGGCGAAGCTTCTTTGTGATGTTTTCGTCCACAGTCCCGTGTTCAGAGTGGGAGGGGATGAATTTGTCATATTCTTAAGTGACAGCGATTACCTGAACAGGGAAGAACTGATGAAGCGGCTTAAGGAGCGGATCCGTGAGAATATGAAAGCAGGATCGGGGCCGGTGCTGGCGTCGGGAATGTCCGAATATGACCCCGAGGGAGACAGTCATGTATCGGAGGTATTTGACCGGGCGGACAGGGAGATGTATGAGGATAAACGGGATCTTAAAAAAGGAGCTGACCCGGAGCCGGTGTTGCAGGAATTACCGGTCCACGCCAGCTTCAAAAGGACAGGCGGTTTAAGTAGAGGTCATTAAAGGAGGGATCGTTTGAGAGTTCTATAACTTCTGTGGCAGCGGTGAGGGCAGCAAAGGCCATAAATGCAGCCTCACCTTCCCGAAGGAACCTGATAGTCCCTGACAGGGAGGTGTTTCC
>JAFVEU010000258.1 GCA_017475845.1 Lachnospiraceae bacterium
TAAGATGGCGGAAGAAGGCTATAAGACCACTACCATATATCAGACTAGAATAGCTCTGTATAACATGCTTGAATTCGCAAAGGAAAATGATGTTCTCATCAATAATCCCTGCAAGAAATCAGTGAAGAGTGATATGGGAAAGCCTTCTGAGAAGAAAGAAGCTCTTACGATAGACGTTCAGAGGAAGTTCTTAGAAGCTGTAGTTGGCTATAGCTATGAGAATCGGTATCGCTTCGTATTACAGACCGGTCTTCGTACAGGAGAGCTTATCGGACTTAAGTGGAGTGACATCGATTTTAAAAATCGTACTATGAAGATCGAAAGAACGATGGAATACCGCTATAAGGTTGGTGAGTGGAGAGTGGGACCGCCTAAGAGTAAATCCGGTTATCGCACCATTCCTCTTACAGATGAAGCAATCCATATTCTGGAGAATCAAAAATTAAAAAACAGGAGCTTAAAGCTCGTTCCGATTGAATGGAAAGATACAGTCTTTCTTTGCAGAAAAGGTACACCGGTCAAGAACAGTACCTATGACACAGGATTATTTAAGTACTGCGACCGTATTGGAATCCCGAGATTTTCAATGCATGTATTGAGACATACTTTTGCTACCGGATGCATTGAAGGCGGTATGAAGCCGAAAACTTTGCAACAGATTTTAGGTCATTCCAACATCGGAATCACAATGAATCTATACGTACATATTACGGAAGATGAAAAGCACAGAGAAATCGATATAGTGGCTGACGCGTTGAAAGTGGTATAAAACTTAATGCGAAATAAAAACAGATGGTGCCCGCAATGGTGCCCGGTCAAAATCGTAAGGCGCGAAAAGCCCGAAAAATAAAGGTTTTAAAGGAGATATAAAGACATATGAAACTGGGAATCGTGGGCCTTCCGAACGTTGGGAAGAGTACCCTTTTTAATTCACTTACCAGGGCGGGAGCCCAGGCGGCAAATTATCCTTTCTGCACCATAGACCCCAATGTGGGTGTGGTGCCTGTGCCTGATGAAAGGATCGAGCTTTTGGGGAAGATGTATAATTCGAAGAAGATCACTCCTGCCACGGTTGATTTCGTGGATATTGCAGGGCTTGTAAAGGGCGCCAGCAAGGGCGAGGGACTGGGGAACCAGTTTCTTGCAAATATCAGGGAGTGCGACGCCATTGTGCATGTGGTACGCTGCTTTGAGGACAGCAACGTGATCCATGTGGACGGCAGCGTGGATCCGGTAAGGGATATAGAGACCATAAATCTGGAGCTTATCTTTTCCGATCTGGAGATACTGGAGAGAAGGATAGCCAAGGTTTCCAAGACCGCCAGGATGGATAAGGCCGCAGCCAAGGAACTGGAGCTCTTAAACAGGATAAAGGAGACCCTGGAAAATGATAAGCCTGCCTCGGATACGGAGATAGGGGATGAGGATGAGGAAAAGCTCATGAAAACCCTGGGGCTTCTCACCAATATGCCGGTGATCTATGCCGCCAATGTCAAGGATGACGACCTGAATGACGACGGGGCTTCAAATCCCCATGTCAAAGCGGTAAGGGAGTGGGCAGGACAGCACGGGAGCGAGGTTTTCGTGATCTCCGCTGAGACGGAGGCAGAGATAGCAGAGCTGGATGATGAAGAAAGGGGAGAGTTCCTTGAAGGACTGGGACTTGAAAAGACAGGTCTCGATAAGCTCATTGAAGCAAGCTACAGGACTCTCGGGCTTATGAGCTTCCTGACTGCAGGCGAAGACGAGACCAGGGCCTGGACCATAAAGACCGGAACAAAGGCTCCTCAGGCAGCGGGGAAGATCCATACGGACTTTGAAAGAGGCTTTATAAAGGCAGAGGTGGTTAATTATGAGGACCTGCTGAGAGAGGGGTCATTATCCGCTGCGAAAGAAAAAGGCATTGTGAGGATGGAGGGCAAGGACTACGTTGTCCGTGACGGAGACGTGATCCTGTTCCGTTTTAATGTATGAACGTAAATGACATAGCATTTCCAAACTTAAATATATATCTTGAAAATGTCCCAAAGACCATAACGGTATTCGGCGGCTTCAGTATCGCCTATTACGGGATCATCATAGGCGCGGCCATGCTCCTCTGTGTCCTGACTGCGGCTTACGACAGGAAGAGCAGGGGGCTGGATCCGGAGGCTATCTGGGACTGCGGGATCTACGGCATAATCTTCGGAGTGATAGGAGCGAGGCTCTATTATGTGATCTTTTCCTGGGACATGTATAAGGATAATCCCATTGAGATACTCTTTACCAGAAACGGAGGCCTTGCGATATACGGAGGCGTGATAGGCGGATTCCTTACGGTCCTTGTCTATTCAAGGATAAAGAAGCTGTCTTTCCCGGAGATGGCGGATTCCGTGGCCCTGGTTTTTCCCCTGGGGCAGGCCATAGGACGCTGGGGGAATTTCTTTAACAGAGAGGCCTTCGGAGGCTGGAGCGAAAATGTGCTTTCCATGCGGCTGCCATTAGCTGCGGTGAGGTCCTCCGATGTGACCGATGAGATAATGTCCCATGTTACTTCGGGCATGGACTACATCCAGGTACATCCCACCTTTCTTTACGAATCCATCTGGAACACCCTTCTGTTTATCGGTCTGTTCATATACAGGAAGCATAAGTCCTATTCCGGCGAGATATTTGTCCACTACCTGTTTTTCTACGGTCTGGGCAGATTTTTTATAGAAGCGCTGAGAACGGATCAGCTGCTGCTGCCCTTTGTCAACATAGCGGCGAGCAGGGTGGTGGCGCTCTGCTGTATGCTGTTTTCGGCCACAGTCAGCATCGCAGTACAGTTCAAGCTTATAAAACAGAAAACGGAAGAAGAAAAAAAGGAGAAGAAGGATAATTGAAAGCGTTTTTGATACTGGAAGACGGAACGGTTTTTACCGGACAGCATATAGGCGCTGACAGGGAAGTCATAAGCGAGATCGTTTTCAATACTTCCATGACAGGTTATCTGGAAGTACTTACCGACCCCTCCTATGCGGGACAGGCCGTATGCATGACCTATCCACTTATAGGGAATTACGGCATCTGCGAGGATGATATGCAGTCTGACAGGGCGTGGCCGGACGGCTTTATTGTCCATGAGATTTCTGAATACTATTCCAATTTCCGCTCACATACCTCTCTCCGTTCCTTCTTGCTTAAATATGATATTCCCGGGATACAGGGGATAGATACCAGGGCCCTTACAAAGATACTAAGGGAAAAGGGCACCATGAACGGCTGTATCACAACAAATGAAGAGTATGACCTTGAGGCCATGACGGAAAGGATACGGGCTTATTCAGTCACGGGAGTCGTAAAGCGGGTGTCCGTAAAGGAAAGATACAGCCTTAAAGGAATAGAGAGTCTTGAGGAAAACGGACCGGCAGCGGGAAAGGTGAGGGCAATGACCGGCATCACCGAAAAACCCCTTGTTCCCGAAAGGGTTCCCTTAAAGATCAGGGAGCTTAACGGAAAGGGACTGAAGATCGCAATTCTGGATGTGGGGATGAAGAAGAACATTGCGGCATCTCTTGTGTCCCGGGGCTGCGATGTAACGGTGTTCCCCTGTGATACAAAGGCGGAGGATATCATAGCCTTTGCCCCCGACGGGATAATGATATCTAACGGCCCGGGAGACCCCAAGGAATGTACGGATATCATCCGGGAGATAAAGAAGCTCTACGACACGGACATACCCATATTTGCCATCTGTCTCGGGCACCAGCTCATGGCTCTGGCAACGGGAGCCGATACCCATAAGATGAAATACGGCCACAGGGGATCCAATCATCCGGTAAAGGATCTGGAGACGGAAAAGGTTTACATAACTTCACAGAACCATGGATATATGGTGGATGAGAGCACCGTTGATGAAAAGGTGGCGGAGCCTCTTTTCCGGAATGTGAATGACGGTACCAATGAAGGACTGATCTACAGGGATAAAAGGATCTTTACGGTGCAGTTCCATCCCGAAGCCTGCGCCGGACCCCTGGACAGCGGCTTCCTTTTTGATCGCTTTATCTCCATGGTAAAAGAAGCGGACCGTGGTTGAAATCGTCGATACAGCATCAATTTGAGGAACAGGATACATGCCGAGAAATAATGACATAAAAAAGGTTCTTGTAATAGGCTCAGGCCCCATAATAATCGGACAGGCGGCGGAATTCGACTACGCCGGTACCCAGGCCTGCCGTTCTTTAAGGGAAGAGGGAGTGGAAACGGTCCTTGTGAATTCCAATCCCGCCACTATCATGACGGATCCGGAAACA
>JAFVEU010000259.1 GCA_017475845.1 Lachnospiraceae bacterium
CCCACGCCTCAGCATTCCCGCTCCGGCCGGTTTCTATGCCCTTTTTCTCCAAAACCTCCCGGTTTAGGCATACACCCACGCCTCAGCATTCCCGCTCCGGCCGGTTTCTATGCCCTTTTTCTCCAAAACTTCCCGGTTTAGGCATACACCCCCGCCTCCGGCAAGCGAACTGAGGGCGAGAATACTTGCCTGAGAAGAGTTTTCGCTGAATAGGCAAGTACAATTCAAGCCGGCAGAGAGCAGGAATACTTGCCTGAGAAGAGTTTTCGCGAGAAAGGCAAGTACTTTTCCAGCGAGCTGAGGGCGAGAATACTTGCCTGAGAAGAGTTTTCGCAGGAAAGGCAAGTACATTCCCAGCAAGCCAAAGGCAAGCAAGCCAAAGGCAAGCAAGCCAAAGGCAAGCAAGCCAAAGGCAAGCAGGCGCAACCACCTCCAACAAAAAAGCTCCCCGGAACAAACACTCCGAGGAGCCTTAAAAAAGCCGCTTCACAGCGCAAAGCGCCGCGCTACTGCTGTCATGATCTTTATGTACCAGGGCCTTAATTCCCGGTCGGCGGTCTTTAAGAGCTTCCTTATCTCAAGATGCTGGGGGCAGTGGGATTCGCACTTCCCGCACTGGATGCAGAGGGAAGCATCCGAAGGATTCTTCCGGAAGCCCACGGTCTGGAAGTATTCCTTGCGGCCGGAGCCCTTAGACTCGGTGTACATATGGTTATAACAGCGGAAGATGCCGGGGATATCCACCCCCTTGGGGCAGGGCATGCAGTATCTGCAGCCTGTGCAGCCTATCTTCATCTTATCCCTGATGCTGTCCCTTACCTTTTCGATAAGCTCCCGGTCTTCATCACTAAAGGACCCGGCTTCGCAGCTGCCTGCCACCCTGCAGTTCTCTTCCAGCATCTCAAGGGAATTCATGCCGGAGAGCACCACAGTGACTCCGCTCTGGTCCCAGAGCCAGCGGAAAGCCCATTCCGCAGGGGAATAGCCCCTGTTATTCTCACTTATCATCTTTTTGGCATCTCCGGGCAGCAGATCCACAAGCTTCCCTCCCCGGAGGGGCTCCATGATGATCACCGGGATCCCCTTCTTTTCAGCTTCCTCCAGTCCCTTCCTTCCGGCCTGGGAGGTTTCGTCCAGATAGTTGTACTGTATCTGGCAGAAATCCCAGTCGTAGGCATTCAGTATCTTTAAGAACATCTCCGTGTTCCCGTGGAAGGAGAAGCCGATCTGGCCGATCTCCTTATTCTTTTTCTTTTCCTCTATCCAGTCCTTTATCCCCAGAGTGACCAGCTTGTTCCACGCTTCAATATCCGTGAGCATGTGCATGAGATAATAGTCAACATGATCCGTACGGAGACGGGACAGCTGCTCATTAAAGTATCTGTCTATGGCTTTCCTGTTGCTGATAAGGTACTGGGGCAGCTTCGTGGCGATCTTTATCCTGTCCCTGACGCCGTTACGCTCGAATATCTCTCCTATGGCAGCCTCACTGCCGGTATAGATATAAGCGGTATCAAAATAGTTGACTCCCAGTTCAATGGATCTTAAGATCTCCTTTTCGGCCTTTTCCAGGTCGATCTTTCCGTTTGCCGTAGTAAACCGCATGCAGCCGAAGCCCAGTGCCGAGAGTTCGTTTCCGTATCTGTCTTTTCTGTAAAGCATAATAGCCGCCCTCTTAACCTTAACCGCAGGCCCTTATCAAAGGGTAAAGGCCCTTATTATCATGTTGATACCCGTGATGATGATGTTAACACCCACTATGATGCCGATGGAAACAGCAGAAAGCAGGGGATGAGCGAAACCGAAAAGGCCTGCGATCACCATGAGGATCCCGAAGAGCAGGACCCATCCCCACTTGCTTCCGATCGCCATTATCTCCGGAACCTCCGACTTTTTAAGCCCCTTAAGCCTGAAAGCACTGATGATCCCCAGCACTCCCGCAAAAATGATCCATCCAAAGAGGAAGTAAAGCAGTGTAATACCTGTTAAAAGCTGCGCCTGTCCGCTGATCACCACCGTAAGTCCGCAGAGAACCGCCACTATGGATCCGAAAAGGCTCCATCCATCCGCAAGCCCCAGTTTCTTTCTCGCTGACCAGGTCATGATATCCTCGATACCGTGGAAAAGAATGGCAAAGCCTATGATCCATATCATGGAAAGATAGGTGAGCCCCGGAGTTGCTGCGCAGTAAATGCCTCCGATAACCGCAAGTACTCCAAAAATAAATAAAACTATCCTGTTCGTTGTCATATGTGATCTCCTTCTTTTAATTATTACTAACCGGACATCCGGACACTGCTGCCCCAATGCCGGGCTTAATTATAGCACAGATTTTCCCTTTCAGTTTGTCCAGTTGTAAAGTCCCGCATACACCCCGTTTTTAGCCATCAGTTCTTCATGGGTGCCCTTTTCCTCAATGCCGTTCTCCGTGAGCACAAGTATCATCTCCGCGTTACGGATGGTGGAAAGCCTGTGGGCTATGACAAAGGTGGTCCGGTGGGAAGCAAGCTTTTCCAGGGACTCCTTTACGATATTCTCACTTTCGTTATCCAGAGAGCTGGTGGCCTCGTCAAAGATAAGGATGGGAGGGTTTTTCAGGAAGACCCTTGCTATGGAGAGCCTCTGCTTCTGGCCTCCCGAAAGCTTTATGCCCCGCTGCCCTATGTCCGTATCATAGCCCTTAGGGAGGTTCATTATGAAATCATGGGCATTGGCGAGCTTTGCGGCCTCCGTCACTTCCTCTTTTGTTGCGCCGGGCCTTCCGTAGCTTATATTCTCAAAGACCGTTCCCGCAAAGAGATACACATCCTGCTGCACGATCCCGATATTCTCCCTGAGGCTCTTTAAGGTCACATCACGGATATCCTTTCCGTCGATCCGTATGCAGCCCTTTGTCACATCATAAAACCTGGGGATAAGGCTGCAGAGAGTAGTCTTCCCTCCCCCGGAAGAACCTACCAGCGCCACATAGGACCCGGCCTTCAGGTCAAGATTGATATGGCGTAAGACTCTGTGGGCATTATCGTGGTATTTAAAGGAAACATCCTCAAATACGATATCTCCCCTTACGTTTTCAAGGGGCACCGCATCCGGCTTATCGGCTATATCCGGCTCCAGGGCAAGTATCTCCGCAAATCTCTCGAATCCGGAATAACCGTTCTGGAACTGCTCCGTGAAATCTATAAGGGTCTTCACCGGATCGGTAAAGATATTGATATAAAGAAGAAAGGCCACATAATCCGCAACCTTTACCATGTCCTTTGCGATAAGGATCCCTCCTGTCATTATGACTATCACGTTTATTAACATGGTAAAGGCGGTCATTCCGGAATTAAAGAAGCCCATGTAGACATAGCTTCTCTTCTTTGCCTTCAGGAATCCGTCGTTTCCTGCCCTGAATTTCTCCTTCTCTATATCCTCGTTGGCAAAGGACTTCACCACACGGATCCCCGAGAGGCTGTCCTCGATCTGTGCGTTTATCCCGGCGATCTGCACCCGGTTTTCCTTAAAGGCCTTCTTCATCTTCCTGTTCAGGAAATAGGCATAAAGAAACATGACGGGAAGCAGCACGAATGCCGCCAGGGTAAGGCAGGGGCTTATGCGGATAAGTATAAGGAAGGCCCCTACGATCTTGATGAATGATATGGCCAGATTCTCCGGCCCGTGATGCAAAAGCTCCGAAATATCGAAAAGATCCGAGGTGATGCGGCTCATGAGCTGCCCCACCTTCTGTTCGTCAAAAAAGGCAAAGGACAGCTTCTGATAGTGCCCGAAGATCTCCGCCCTCATATCGTATTCCATCTTTGCTCCCATCACATGACCAATATAGGTTATGTAATAATTGGAGACAAACTGGAGTATTATGAGAACCGCCAGCACACAGCCAATGGTGAGGATCTGCCTTACTGCCCTGTCCCCATCCATATGTACGATGTTTGAGGTGATGTATCTGACTGTGAGGGGTATCACGAGACTGATAACGGAAGCCGTAAAGGCAAAAAACATATCGGCCGCAAAGGTACCCATATAGGGCCGGTAATACCCGGCCATTCTCCTTAAATTACCCTTCATTCTGCCTATTGTATGACAGCTGTCCCCGGGTTTCAACAGAAAAAAAGATAAATCTGTTCAAAAAGGTATTGACATTTTATATTTTGCGCAATATAATTTGATAAAACATAAGTTAAAGAGCACCGCGAGGCGGCATTGTAATACGGCGGCTCACATATAAAAAGGAGGACAGGAATATGGGATTCTATGATCAGAGCGTAACTACAGTATCAGGTGAAGAGATATCCATGGAGGAATATAAGGGAAAGGTGGTACTTATAGTCAATACCGCCACCGGCTGCGGATTCACTCCCCACTATAAGGATATCGAAGACATGTATGAGAAGTATCACGACAGGGGCTTTGAAGTGATCGACGTGCCCTGCAACCAGTTTGCGGGACAGACTCCCGGAACCGATGAGGAGATACATGAATTCTGTACTCTCAAATACAATACCCGCTTCCCCCAGATGAAGAAAGCTGATGTAAACGGTGAAAACGCTATCCCTCTCTTCAAATATCTGAAGGAACAGAAAGGCTTCGAAGGCTTCGGAAAGGGTCCCAAAGCCCTTGCCATGGAAGTAATGCTCTCAAAGATCGATAAGGATTATAAGAATAACCCGGAGATCAAGTGGAACTTCACCAAGTTCGTAGTGGACAGGGAAGGCAATGTTGTGGCCAGATTCGAGCCCACCGCAAAAATGGAGCTTGTTGACAAATGCGTGGAAAATCTGCTGTAAGCTTCCGGATAATATTAAACCAAGCCAAAGGGGCGGCCCGGCCGTCCCTTTTTTGCTGTCCGGTCCCCTGAATACGGTACGGAGCGCAACGGAACAGACTATTGCATAAACAGGGAAAAAAGTATTATATATAAAATATTCAAGATAACCCACCACCTTTAGGTGGTGGGAATATCTTGATTTCGGGTGCGGGGTTATAAGCCCCGTACCCGGAGAGAACAGAGGCGGTGATACAAAGCCCGATCCGGGCATAACACGGAAAGGAGTAAAACGGGAAAAGTATGGAAAAAGCCAATGACAGCAGAGCCTTAGGAACCTTTATCGCCTCGATGTTCATCTTCGGGACCATCGGGGTATTAAGGCGCTATATACCCCTGTCATCCGCCCTGCTCTGCTTCACCCGGGGGATCCTGGGTGGGCTCTTTCTACTTGTCTTTGTAAGGATAAAAAAGATCGATGCCGGTAAGAAGCCGGACTTAAACGTCCTTATCCGGCTCATCATCACCGGAGCAATGATCGGGATCAACTGGATCCTGCTCTTTGAAGCCTATAACCATACCACTGTGGCCATAGCAACCCTCTGTTATTACATGGAGCCCACCATGATAATACTCTTATCTCCCCTGATATTTAAGGAAAGGCTTACGGGGAAAAGAATGCTGTGCGCAGCAGTCTCCATTGCCGGAATGGTGCTTGTGTCCGGCGTCCTGGGAGAGAGTCCTGAAGGTGGCAGTATCAAAGGAGTGATCCTGGGTCTCGGCGCCGCATTGTTCTATTCTGCCGTAGTCATCATGAATAAAAAGACCCCCGGCGTGGAACAATACCGGAGGACCACTGTTCTGCTGCTGTCGGCAGGTCTTGTGATGCTGCCCTATCTCATGATCAAAAAGGAAGCTTCAGCCACCCACATCACTCCCATGGCCCTCATCCTCCTTCTTATAATGGGAATACTCCACACAGGCATTGCCTACGCCATGTATTTCGGAAGCATGGAGGGGCTTAAGATGCAGACCGTAGCTGTCCTAAGCTATATAGACCCGGTATCGGCTCTTTTTTTCTCCGCACTGCTCCTTAAAGAACCCCTGGGGATACCGGGGATCATCGGAGCCGTTATGATAATAGGCTCCGCCATGATACTTCATTTGGCGCTATAGCTTCCGTTAAGGTTATTGCCCTTAAACAGGATCTGCTTTTCAAGCCTTTCAATCTCAGCATTGGCTTTTGCCTGCTTTTCTTCTATCCTGCCTGAAAGCATCTTGAACTTAGTCTCGGTGATGATCCCATTTGAAAGATCATCATACAGCTTTACATAGCGCTCATCTGCTTCTGCATTTTCTTTTTTAAGCTTTGCCAGCTTATCCGAAAACGCCTTTGCCTTTTCCTGTCCGTTAGCTCCCATCCTGCGCATCTTCAAGCACTTCATTACTATCCAGGCCCGCATCTTCAGATGATTCTTCAGATGATGTGACATTTACAGAAGCTCGTCCTTCCGTGTTACTGTGCCCGGCAGCATTTCTTTAGCTGATCC
>JAFVEU010000260.1 GCA_017475845.1 Lachnospiraceae bacterium
CGTTTCCGGATCAGATATTTAGCCTCAAAAAAAATACCACAAAAAAAGGCTACACGCAATATATTCTACCACATGTATTCCCGAATTACAAAATATTGTGTTTCCGACGTTGGGTTTACTTTGGGTTTATATGTCCGTGCGGAGCGGAGCACCTCCCGCCCGTACATAACTCCGGTTTACTTGCCTATACGCCATTTTCCCCTTCAGGGCAAGTATTCCCGGCTTATTCAGGCCTCAGGTTTACTTGCCTATATGTCATTTTCCCCTTCAGGGCAAGTATTCCCGGCTCCTCCAGGCCTCAGGTTTACTTGCCTATACGCTATTTTCCCCTTCAGGGCAAGTATTCCCGGCTCCTTCAGGCCTCAGGTTTACTTGCCTATACGCTATTTTCCCCTTCAGGGCAAGTAATTTCAACTTCTTCTGTAGTATAAATACTCTCAGATCTTTTATCCCCTGTCTGCATCGGGCAAACGGAGAGAACCGTCCCCTGTCGTCCCCTGTCTTCTATGGTATAATGAAGAGCATGAAGATCGCAGGGATCATTTCGGAATTCAACCCCTTTCACAGGGGGCACGAATATCTGATAAAAAAAACAAAAGAAGAAACCGGGGCAGAGTATGTGATCGCCCTTATGAGCGGGAACTTCGTGCAGCGGGGTGAGCCGGCAATATTTGACATGGGGCTTCGAACGGAAATGGCATTAAAGGGCGGCGCGGATGCTGTCTTTGAGCTTCCCCCCACTGTTTCCCTGTCCTCGGCCGAGGGCTTCGCTCAGGGCAGTGTCAGGCTTTGTGAAGATCTCGGTGTTGATATACTGTCCTTCGGAAGCGAGAGCGGTGGATTGAGCACCCTGGATCTAATAGCTGAAGCTCTTGCATTTGAAAGTGATGAATATAAGGAGAAACTGAGATCCGCACTGAAAGAGGGAATGAACTTCCCTGCTGCCAGAGAAAAGGCCTTATCCGAAAATAAAAAGCTGCAGGATGCAGGGCTGTCTCCTTTGATTTTGCATCAAATCCTGCAAAATCCCAATAATATTTTAGGAATCGAGTATATTAAAGGGCTAAAACGCATTAAATCTTCCATAATATGCTATACTACAGGGCGCGTCGGGTCCCCATACCATGAAAATGTGGATATTTCCGTGAATTCTGTGGATATGTCCCCGGAGGATGCAGAAAAGTCCTTATTTTCCGCCGAATCCATCAGAAACAGTCTGTATAATAACAGGGTTCCGGGGGAATATGCGGTATATATGAAATACGGAACCGTATCCAGGGACGCTCTTACATCTCCCCTTCTTTTTATGCTCAATTCCGTTGGATTAAAGGATAAAATGTCAAAATGCGGTATTCCGGAGGATCTTTCCCGCAGGATATCAAATAACCTTGACTTTATCGGAAGTTTCAGCGAATTCCTGGATCTGCTTAAAACCAGAAATATCACCTTCACTTCTGTTTCCCGCAGCCTTTTAAGGCTTATCCTGGATACGAAGGCCTATGAACCGGCTGACAGCCTGAATTACATACGTCTGCTTGGTTTTAAGAAAGCACATAAAAAAGTCCTGGGGGAGATCAGCTCCCGCTCAGGACTAAGTATCATAAGCAATTCATCGGATATAAACACCTTCCTGAAAAAACATCCGGAAGACACTCTTCTTAAGGATTCCCTAAAAATCGACCGGCATTACGAGCTCCTCCGCGATGAAGAAAAAAGAAAGGAATACCCTCTTTCCCCGGAGATCTCAAGAGAAATAGTGATGATCTGACCCCTTCGCCATCCTTTATCCAAAATAACGGCACCGTATATCAGTTCTTAAAGGAATGTATGGGAGCCGGGATCCTTCCGGTACGGTTCACAAAGTCCGCACAGCCGAAGGGATTTACGCTCATTATGGGGGCGTGTCCGAAAAGCCCTCCGAATTCCACGGTATCTCCCACACCCTTTCCGATAACGGGTATGATCCTCACGGCAGTGGTCTTCTGGTTTACCATCCCAAGCGCCATCTCATCCGCAATGATCCCTGAAATAGTGGTTTCCGGCGTATCCCCGGGTATAGCTATCATATCCAGTCCCACAGAGCATACACAGGTCATGGCTTCCAGCTTTTCAAGGCTCAGAGCGCCTTTTTCCACGGCAGTTACCATGCCCTGATCCTCGGATACAGGGATAAATGCTCCCGACAGACCTCCCACATAATTTGCAGCCATTACCCCGCCCTTCTTCACCTGGTCATTAAGCAGGGCAAGAGCAGCCGTTGTCCCGGGAGCCCCGGCGTATTCCACTCCTATCTCCTGAAGTATGTCGGCCACAGAATCTCCCACAGCGGGAGTGGGAGCCAGGGAAAGATCCACTATGCCGAAGGGAACGTTCAGTCGTTTTGAAGCCTCACCCGCTACCAGCTGTCCTACTCTTGTAACCTTAAATGCGGTGTCCTTAATGGTCTTGCACAGTATCTCGAAATCCTTTCCCCTTACCTTTTCCAGGGCGGTCTTCACCACGCCCGGCCCGCTGACACCTACGTTTATGACGGCATCGGCCTCGGTGACTCCGTGAAAAGCCCCTGCCATAAAGGGATTGTCGTCAGGAGCATTACAGAGTACCACAAGCTTGGAACAGCCTGCAGAATCCCTGTCAGCGGTCTTTCCTGCGGTTTCCTTGATTATACTGCCCATAAGACGCACCGCATCCATGTCTATCCCGGTCTTTGTGGAACCAACCACCACACTTGAACAGACCCTGTCGGTGACGGACAGCGCTTCCGGAATGGAACGGATAAGCAGTTCGTCCGTCCTTGTCATTCCCTTGGCCGAAAGAGCCGTAAAGCCGCCGATGATATTCACGCCCACTTCTCTCGCTGCACTGTCAAGGGTCTTTGCTATACTCACAAAATCATCCGTGCTTTTACAGGCGGCACCGAGAAGAGCCGCGGGAGTTACGGAGATCCGCTTGTTTACTATGGGGATACCGTACTCCTTCTCTATTTCCCTTCCCACGGAAACCAGATCCTTCGCAACCGTAAGGATCTTATTCCTTATGTTCTCATTTAATTCACCGATATCGGAGGAAATGCAGTCCAAAAGGCTGATGCCGAGAGTAATGGTCCTGACATCCAGATTCTCCTTATCGATCATTTCATTTGTTTCTATTACTTCGCTTATACTGATCATAATTTATTCCTCAGATCCCGGTCAGCTGCGGCGCTTGTGGCGCCTCCGCTGATCCTGCTTCGCAGGACAACTCCCTTCGGGTGTTGCCTTTTACGGATCTGAAAATCCTGATGGATTTTCAGATCCTGTGCATTCCTTCAAAAATCTCTTCCCTCTGGCATCTGATCTGTACTCCGATCTCATCCCCTATCTGATCAAGCTCATGCTGTACATCCTCAAAGGGCTTTTTCGATCCGGCAATATCAACTATCATCATCATGTTGAAAAAACCGCTGACGATAGTCTGAGAGATATCCAGTATATTGATCTCGTTATTTGCCAGATATGTGCAGACCTTTGCTATTATCCCCACAGTATCCTTTCCTACGACTGTAATGATTATCTTCCTCATATGCTGATAATTCCTTTCTACAGATCCAGAACCGCTTTTCCCGGTATATCCCTGGGGGCGATCCCAAGGACCATTCCGGTCTCCTCATAGTTTCCAAAGAGCATGTTAAGCTGCATCCTTACAGTCTCAAAAGCAAGGGCAGCATAATTATTTTCCCTGCTTAAATGACCCAGGAGCACCTGCTTTAATGTCCCCTTTTCCATAAGCCTCGAAAGCAGTTCCCCCGCACTGTCATTGCTTAAATGCCCCTTTTCCGAGAGTATCCTTCTCTTTAAATAATATGGATAGGATCCTGCTTCAAGCATTTTTACATCGTGATTGGCTTCCAGCAGAAGACAGGAGACCCCGGACAGCCTGTCGATGATATAATCATCATAAACTCCAAGATCGGTGCATACCGCTCCGGATGTTCTGTCTGACGGCAGAACTCCCTCTTCATTGGCAGAGAACCGGTAGCTCACGGGTTCCGCCGCATCATGGGAAACCCTTATGGGATCTATGATCATGTCCTTAAGCACAAACTCCCTGTCATACCTGACTTCATTAAAAAGGGCAGGCTCTATCTCCATGCCCTTTACATTCAATATTTCATTGATGGTGCCGTTGGTGGCATACAGAGGAAGATGGTATCTCTTCGAAATGACCTTCAGGGACGCTATGTGATCCGAATGCTCATGGGTGATAAGTATCCCGTCCATATCGGAAATACTTCGCCCGATGGAATTAAGCCCTTCTTCTATCCTCTTTGCGGAGATACCCACATCGATAAGTATATCCGTGCCGGCATTTCCGGCATAGATACAGTTGCCGGAGCTTCCGGAAGCTATGCTCATAAATCTCATTTGCCAAGTTCCTTCCACCGGACTTCTATATTGTCACCGTCCTTTATGGGTTCCGTATACTGTGCAGGCCTGCCGTTAAGCAGGGTCTCCACGGTCTTTCCCTTATGGCTCGTGAGATCAAAATCCACATGATTAAAGATATCCACGTAAATGAAGCTCTTCTTGCCCTTTAATGAAAGAGGCTGCCCGTTATAGAATACGGTTATCCCGTCTCCGCTGCTCTTTTCTTCGGATGTGTCCTTCGTGATACCGGGGCCGCTGCCTATGGTGCCGCCGTTGACCTTTGCGCCGTGTATGGGATTTCCGATGATATCCACAGCCGCACTGTTTGATCCGCCTGTTCCCAGGGCACCGAATATATTATTGGTTGAAGCTTCGGGTATGGGATTTCCGTCATCATCCAGGACCGGTCCCTCCGGCTCATCCGGAACACCTGAGATACGGCGTTTCAGTTCCTCTATGCTCTTGCCCTTTGGATCGGCATCATCCGCACCGTTCTTTGCAGCCTGCGCCTTGATATCCGCCAGGCTCCCGTCATGGAATTCTTCCTCCGCAAAGGTCCAGTCCACATTGAAATTATCATAGACCTCCGTAATGGGTGAAGCGATCTCCCTGTTCACATATATTTCCGTGCCCTCTTCCAGGTTCACATCCATGAATTCCAAAATCTGCTGAACCGTATAGAATTTCAGCATTTCAATATTGTCGCCGTCCTGTATCTCATAATACCCGCTCTGAAGCTCACCGTTTACGGAAGCATATTTCGGTAATACAACAGGAGTGCCGTTTACGTTTACCGTTATCTTTTCAGCAAATTCAGGCAGCTTCTCTATCTGTACCACTGCAGCCTTTCCTGCTGTGGAAGGGATGACCTCGATAAGGTCCCCGCCCTTTATCTTTTCACTTAAGGAAACAACCGTACCGTTTAGCTTGATCTCGGCAGGCTCTCCCATGCTCCCTCTCCGCATCTGCATCTTTCCGTTGACGGTAAAGGAGATATCGGGACCATGCTTCGGGAACAGGTCGGAATTTGAAAATCCGGCCTGCATAGCGGCATCGGAGATCCTTAAGTTGGAATTGTCGTAAAGCTTTATCTGTTCACCGTTAAAGGTGACAAATACGAAATTATTCTTCGACGAATAGAAATTTAAGCATATACCTATGGGAGTCACCAGAAGGGAATCCACATTTATATCCTTAACCTGGAAATCCACGGTCTTCAGCACTTCTTCACCGCGGACCGCCACTCTTTCCTCCATAAGGCCCATTTCCTTTGCAAGAAGCTTGCAGAAGATCGGAACCCTGCCGCCTCCGCCCACAACGAATACGGCACTTACGGGCCTTCCTCCGTTTAGTCTCTTTATCTTATCGGAGATCTCCCTGGTCATTATCTCAATGGTGGCACTGACTAAGGACTCGATCTTGTCCTGCTCTATCTTGGACTCTATTCCCATTATGTCATGGTATTTAATGGATCCCTTATCCCCGATCTGCTTCTTTATCTCCTCCGCCTCCGAGAAATCGGTAAGAAGGGCCTTTGCGATACACTCCGTGATCTCATCACCGGCACTGGGAATCATTCCGTAAGCGATTATGGCCTCGTCCCTTGTGATACAGATATCACTGGTTCCGGCACCCACGTCCACAAGAGCGATATTCAGCATACGGTAGGACTTGGGGATAGCCACCTCCATGGCGGCGATAGGCTCCAGCGTAAGGTTCGCAACCCTCAGTCCCGCAGCTTCAACAGCCTTATAAAGACCATCCACCACTTCATCCGGAAGGAAGGTGGCGATCATGTCCGCACCGATGGTACGTCCCTTATGACTCTCCAGATTGCTCATTGGATACTGGTTTAAGTAATACCTTTCCACGGTATAGCCCACGCAGTAGAAATGGATCCTTAAGTCGTTATTCTTTATAAACTCCGCATAGGCCTTCTGGGCTCCAAGCACCTCCAGAGAATAGATATCCTCCGCAGTCACATCCTTTTCACTGCCGAAATCCTGCTCCACGTGGGTAGTGACAGTACGGAGCACACGGCCAGCCGCAGCTATGCATACATCGGTAAGAGGCTGTCCTATATCGTCCTCAAGCCATTTTTTAACTGTTCTTATCTCCTGGGCAACTCCCGCTATATCGTGGATCTGCCCGTCCAGCATGACCCTGTCCTCGTGCTCAACTTTTTCAAGTGCCACAACGTGGAACTGCTTAGCCTGGTAGTATCCCACTGTTCCCACGATGGATCTTGTTCCGATGTCAAGCCCGAAAACCAGGGGTTCATTTGTCTTTTTAACACTCTGCATGCTTCGTCTGCCCTTCCCTGTTACTTTTCTGTTCATTTTGGCGAACTGTTTACCGGCCCGCCTTCCTTCAACCCGTATATCCACTTATCAACCTGTCCAGATCCTCTATGCTTTGATCCAATTCTCCCGAATTATCAATGATTTGTGCGCAGTTTTCCCGGAACACACTGTCCGGAAGCTGACTCTTCATAATGAGCCCGATCCTTTCATCACTGTAACCGCGGCCTTTTTTCAATCTCTCCCTGCGGACATTTTCATCAGCATAAATATACCACAGTTCTTCGCATATTTTACCATATCCGCATTCAATTAAAAGAGCGGCTTCCAAAAAATAAATATCACAGTTCCCGGAAGCAGCGGCTCTTACAGTATCTTCCCTGATAAAATCCTCTACTGCGGGATGAATAAGGGAATCGATCTTTTCCTTCAAAAGAGGTTCCTTAAAGATCTTTTCCGCCATCTTTTTCCGGTCAATATCCCCGTCCGGAGACAGAACCTCTTCCCCCAGAGTCTCAATCACCTTATAAAAAAGAGGCTTTCCCTTTTCCATAAGGCCATGGGCTATATTGTCTGCCTGCCTTACGATAAAACGCGGATTTTCCGCAAGATGCTTTAATATTTCACTTTTTCCCGAACCGACACCGCCGGTGATACCTATAAACCTCAAAACCGTTACCTTATTCTGAAGACCTGCTCCGGTTAATGTGCCTCGTCCCAGTTCATTCCGCTGTTTATGTCGGCAATAAGCGGAACCGGCAGGGAAACGGCTCCCGTCATCTCTCTTTCCAGTATCTCCTTAACTCTTTCCTCTTCACCCGGAGCTGTCTCTATGAGCAGCTCATCATGGATCTGAAGGATAAGTGAAGACTTAAGTTCATCTTCCCTGAAAGAGCGTATGACATTTGTCATGGCTATCTTTATTATATCCGCTGCCGTGCCCTGTATTGGTGCA
>JAFVEU010000261.1 GCA_017475845.1 Lachnospiraceae bacterium
AATAGTGTACCGCATCACCGCAGTACTCATGGATAACCTCTATATCGGACGCCAGGACGCTCACCCCGCAGGAGAGAGCCTCCAGTGGGGGCAGCCCTGCTCCTTCGTACAGTGAAGGAAAGATAAAAGCCCTGCAGTTCATCATCAGAGCCTTGGACTTTTTATCATCGATCCTTCCCACAAATAACAGGTTCTTTAAGTCACTATACTCAAATCCGTATCCACGGTTCATGGCACCGGCTATAATAAACATACGGTTCGGGTTTCGTCTGGCAGCTTCATAAATAAACTTAAGATTCTTATGCGGCGAAACAGCCGATACAGTATAATAATAAGATCCCCTTTCAATACTGGAGTACTCGTTAAATATTCCCTCGTCCTCCTGTATGTCCGGATAATGCTGCCACCCCAGATGGATCACCCGGATTTTATAATCACGTGTCTTAGCCTCCCTGATATCATCACGGGTAAATTCTGACGGTACTATCAGACAATCTGAAGTATAAAAAAGTCTCCTGATCGTCCGAAGATATCTCCTGCACCGTTCCCCATAGAACCTTAAGGGTATGATATCATGCAATATGTTTATACCGCCGCCGAAAATGGAACTCCTGTTAGCCGGATTTACTACGATCCTCCCGGGAAGAAGCCCCGGAATATCAATATAAATCAGAGTCCAAAACCTGAAGTGCGGAAGTATGGTCTTTTTGATCCTGATGTTTCTTAAATCCTTGATTCTGTCGCAAAATTCCCTGTCAACATCAGAGGGTATCACCAGGACATATTTATCTTTTTCCACAAGAGCATCCAGGCTTCTCACCATCTCCGATAAGCAGCGGTTCATTCCGTCAACAGGAAGATAAGCGCGGTCTCCGTTTATCAATATCCTTTTCATACTATCTCTTCGCCCCTATGATCTGTTTGATAAAGAGGATCGACTCCCTTACATACTCTCTTTTCAGTATATACATAAAGGCCGGTACCATTATCAGCAACACAACTGTACAGACTACCGTTCTCACCGCAAGTCCCGTCACGCCCTCATATGGAACCAGAGTGCATGAATACCATGCCGCAAAGCCGGTCACTGCTGTTATCACGGTATATATGATCCGGTTGTAATAGTATTCTTTTCCGTCTGATCCAAAATACTCCTTAAATATCAGATTTGTGACGCCGATATAATTCACGGTCAAAACGGTGATACAGGGCGCTATAAGGATACCCGCCATACCGAAATACTTCCCCAGGCAAAACATCAGAAAAACATTCATCAGCGCTTCGGCTAAAAAAATCCATCTTGCTTTCCACCAATAACCCAAGGCAGAAAAGTAGGCGTTTCTGACCTCACCCATGGCTCTTAAATAAAAATACAGGACAAAAAGCATCATGGCAGGGTCTGCAAGCATCAGCCCCTCCCCCATCCATAATTTCATAAAAGGCTGGTAGAGAGAGATCATATATGCAGTGCAGGCGGTAACCGGGATATTATGCAAAAACTCCATTTTTGTAAAGTTTCTGTAGTTTTTTTCCACAGATTCAGATACGACGGAATTTCCTATACTGGACATAACAGCCTTTGTGATCACAAGGAAAAACCCGATAACTCCGTCATAAACAGCGCAATAGTTTGAGTACTGTCCCGCAGCATGCAGACCCAGAAATGAAGAGATCATTATCGTATTCAGCGAATCCCTGCTGACTCCCAGGATATTGGAAACACTGAGACCTGCCGTCTGCATCCGCACATTTCTTTTTACCTCTTCATCTATCTTCCCCTCCGGATAATACTCGGGAAAGTGCTTCCGGGAAAGGATATCCAGGGATATATGGTAAAGATAAGTACTTAATATCAATACTACGGCAAATATATATATATTCCTGAAAAAGATTATGGCTGCGATCTGGAAGCAGCTCTTTCCCACATAAACAGCAATATGGGTGATCTGTATCAGATCCAGCCGCTGAGCCGCATTGAGCAGTGCCTCTTTATGTGCAAACAACATAAAGCTCACCGCCTTCTCAGTAAGAAACAAAAAAAACAGGATATAAACATTTTCCCGTATCTCACCCATATCCTTAAACAATATCTTAAGAAAAGGGCAGATGATCATTCCGGATATAAAAATGACCAGGCCCATGATCCTGTATACGCGCTTAAAATACTCCAGAATACCGCATACCCCGGCAGTGTCATTCTCTTTTAAGGGTCTGTAAAGGTTAACGATCATGGAGGTCGAAAAACCCAGCTCAGCAAGATTCAAAACCTGAAGTACCGAAGCAAACGTACCGATCATCCCGATGTATTCAACACTTAAATACCTTACTATGGCAGAATTGACCACCAGGGCGAAAACAGGGATCAGACATCTGCCCAGGACCCCCGCAACGATATTCCGTTTGGAATTAAGCGTTCTTGAATCCATTTCCTATAGTTCTCCCAGGATCCTTTCGCAAAGATCGTCCTTAAACCCGAAGTACTGTGAGCAGGACCTTAAATATCTGTCATTCCTGCCCCTGTCTATGTTCTTTTCTGCAAGAGATGTCTTTAAGGTTCTTAAGTTTACGCTGTCCTTATGAAATCCGGCGTCAGGAACAGCGAAAACCCTGATGCCGTTCTTTAGCTCACAAAATTTCAGCCAGATATCATCGGCTTTTGGACACACCTTCAGAAAGTCCTTGCTTTCCCGGCAAATATATGACATGACAGCCGGAGGGTAAAGCACTCCACCGACCCCTGTTGCGAAGAGATCGTGAGCCGGACTGACAGCGTCCCTGTATTCCCATATCCAGTCCTTATATCTTACCGGCTTCCTGTCCCGGTCAAACCTTATCTTATGCACCCGCCTTGCTGTCACCGCCTCCGGATGCTTCAGATATGCCCTGTACAGCTCTTCCGTCATGTCCTTATGATATATGATGTCATCATCCACGGTAATGATCACATCCCTGTCATATTCGTTGAAGGCGTAAAGATATTTCGTATTGGGTCCCAGGTCTTCCCGGAATCTTATCAGGATCCCCGTCTCCCTGATCTTTGAAAGCATCCCCTTTGGATATGCCTTATTCCTACCGAGCCAGAGAACAATAAGATCCGGCTTCCTTGTCTGGGAAACAAGGGAATAAAGTGTGGGAAGGATATATTTTATCCTCTTATCTGTACTTGTGAGCGAGACCACCAGGTTTACTTTTGTTTCATCATATGATGGATGAAATTTTACCCTTTTCCTGACCGGGTATATACTTACGGGGCATATATTCCGGACAGCGCAGTTCATCCTTTTTCCGGCACTTCTTAATACTGCCCGGAAAAGCTGCCCTGCACTCTCCCTGACCCCTGCGTATCTGTATCTGTAGCTTCGCCATTCGGCCTCTGCCTCTGCGATCTTTTCATCAATGCTTTTCATAACACCTTTAGCTGCCGTAAAAAGAACCTCTCCCAGTCAGCCGTATATACGGCATCCCCAAAGCGCTCCATGATCCTCTGCTGCTTTCTTACTTCCTCCATATACTGCCCGGAGGTCATGCGGATCACCCTATTCAAACATTTCCATAATCCGGCCGCATCTCCGCTCTTAAATATGTGATCCATATTGTGATCAAGAACTTCCGGTATCCCGCCCCGGTCGGTGCCCATCGCTACGGTACCGTTTCCTATGGCCTCGATCAGGATCCTTCCAAAGGGCTCTTCCCATTTTGAAGGGAGAACTACCGCCTTTGCTTTTTTCATATAAGCGTACAGTTCTTCCCTGTCCATCCAGTCAAGCACTTCGGCTCTTCCGTCTGATCTTAAGGGACCTTCAAGCTCGCCCTTTCCGATAAGGAGAAGCTTTACGCCCTTAAATCCCTCCATGGCCCTAAGCAATGTGCGAATCCCTTTTTTCTCACTGAGCTCTCCGGCATAGAGGACCATATTCTCCTTCTTATCTATTAGTTCCTCCTTGAGGGGCAGCGGTTCAAAATCCACTGCATTATATATGACTTCATTAAAGCTCTGTCCCCTTATTCCCGCCTTAATGTGCTTATCCAGCATATACCGGGAGGGGGCCGCCAGTGCCGTAAGATATAAAGAAGCCTTCGCATTCCGGCGCCTGTTAAAGCTATCAAGGATCCCGCCGGGGAAATTAAGCTTTAAGAGACTGTCTGAGCGGCATACATGGGACAGCGGGATCCTTAGATCATATGCTGCCTTCCAGAGATTCACCCGTCCGAGATAGGACATGGGAGAGGCTGTGTGCACTGCGTCCGGAGCTTCTTTCATTATTATGGTTTTATAATATTCATACCAGGTTCTGTTTTGATAGAGGTCGCCCTGCTTTCTCCTAAGCTTTTCAAACGGGGAAAATGTCTCTTTAAGAGGATTATTTTTTGCAAGGCTTAAAAAATGCTCGCTTGCTCCCCTTATATATCTTCTTTTTACACGGACTCCCCCTATCTCTTCTTCGTAAGTGTCCTGTCCCAGGCAGTAAAGGATGACCTCATGTCCTTTCCCCGCAAGGCCTTCCGCCATCTGTTTCGTGGAGAATTCACCGCCGCCCATTATATCCGGATAATATATTTCAGCAAATATAAGTATTTTCACGGAGCTTCTCCTTTTTATCCGATGCTCCCGGGATCTCCTAAAATTCCTTTATGTTAAACGCCCTGTTTTTCCCGGATGATCTCAATCTTTCTGATCTCTGCGCCCTCCGGAGCGCTTATCAGAAAGCTCACCCTTTCCCCTCCGGTCATTACCACTCCGGGAACTTCCGCTGTACCTTTAAGGGGATCCATCTCCACGCGGACAGGCTCATTATCTCCGGCCTTTATTTCAATAAGCCCGCCCTTAAGAGAATCCGGCATATCATAATATACGTTATAATCCCAGGTTCCGGAAGCGGAAGGATATTCCGCAAAAAGGCTTCCTCCCCCCTCCTTCATAATAAGCGCGCCCTCCCGGGAGAGTTCAGCGTTTTCATATGAATATCCCGGAGAGTAGGGGAAATCCACCACCCTGTCCTTTTCTTTAAGAACGCCCCCAACGCAGTCAAACCTGCTCTCATCCGCAGTATATATCTTAAGGCCGTCATACTCCCTTAAATATTCCATATCCGAAGTGAGATACTCCGGAAGCGTCAGATAAGCTTTATCCGTTGCGATCACGACGGTCTTTCCCTGCTGCATGGAATTGTCAAGATACCTTGTGGTCCCTCCCCAGGTGGTGCGGAAAGCCGACTCCGCCCCGTCATTTACCACGATATAATGTACATCCCTGCTGTAGACCCTGATTTTCCGTCCGAGATCCTTACTGTCCTCCCCCACGATAAAGGCTGTATTGACCCCCTCTTCCTCCAGGATCCGGTTAAGCTCTGTGAGCTCAGCGGACTTAAGGGCGGTCTTCGCGTACAGCCACTCAGCATCCCCGTAAAGCATCGAAACAAGGAAAAGCCCGACAGTCAATGTCTGCAGGCTCCTGATCTGAAAGCCATTAAACTTCTTATTCTCCGGCAGGTAGTTTAGTATCTCTGCTAACAGGAAAAAGGAGGGGAGCATGGGGATCAGATGATATCTGCTCTCAAAGACCGTA
>JAFVEU010000262.1 GCA_017475845.1 Lachnospiraceae bacterium
AAAAACGACGCTCTCCGTCCAGTAATCCCGGCAAGCGCCATTCTTCAAAACCCGTGGCTTTCATATTCAGTTTTCTGACCCGGACAAGGGGTAGACGCGAAGCGGCGCAGGGGCGAAGCCCCTGTCGATGACCGTAGGTCATCTGCCCCCCCGCAGGGGCCCTCGGAGAGCGCAATTTGCATAGGGAGCTTGCTCCCTATGTATAATTGCGCCCTCATTAAAATGAGGGGTTTAAGCTATGCTACTGTAGGGACCCGCTTCTGTAATAACCCTTGCCCGTTCCGACAACAGGCTGTCAAGCTTTTCTTCTACCTTATCCTGTGAAAAAATATACTCCATCAGGCTGCTTATATCATCGTCTGTAAGTACAAGCGGTTTCTTAAGATGCTTCTCCAGTATCGCTCCCCTGACTATAAGACGGTGTGCCCTGTCCGAGCGGCTAATCTCCCTGGCCTCCCTCATGAGTACCTTCTCCTCATTTTTCAGGTTCCGCATTTTCTTTCTGACTTTCTTCAGTTCCTCTTCATATTTTCCTGTCATTATGCCCTCCGTTTATCGTTTGTTTTATCAAGGAAAAATGCTTCCCGGTGTTCTAAATAAATTGCTCCGTCCAATTTTGATTACTGTTCTGAAAAATCTTCACACTTCGGATAAAAATACGGTGGCGACAAACTGATATGTAATGACCTTTGTCAAGAGGTAAATTGAGCAAGAATCACCACAAGCTTTTTTAAGTTACATCTGAAAGCACCTGGGTAGAGCTACGGATTATCAGTTCCCGGCATTGGCCACTCTGATATACGTGGATTCAGAGATCGCTCTCCTTACCGACAGGTCAATGGTCCGCCGTGAGCGCTACCGTCTAAAAGCGTGGATCACGGTTACCCGTGCCGACATAGTTTGATCGTAGATCACTCGAACCTTGAAAAGACCATAGCCCTACCAAGATGCTTTCAGTTATCTGTGGCTGATGGAACCGGCGCAAGCCGGCTTACATCAGCTTAGGTGCCGTTCACAACATCGGAACGGAGCTGTCAAGGCTGCGCAGCACCGCCGCAGGCGGCTTGGCCTTGACTGTGGAGTGAAGATGTTGTACCTCATGCGATGTTACCCGTCATCATGCCCCAGATATAACAGGCAAGTTCTCTGGCTATTGCTGTTTTAGCGACGTTGTGTTTCTTGCATTTTCCAAGAACAAGCTTGTAGTAGCGCCTCCGCAATCGTTCGTTGGCTTTATCTGCGTAGGCAATGACTTCCGGATCGTTACCTGCCTGGCGTTGCTTCAAGGCTTTGGATTTATATCCGACCTGCCCTCGGCCATAGCTCTGTGATGCTTCTGTCAAGAGCATCCTCAGATGACGATTACCGGCTTTTGTGATACCAAGTCTGTTCTGATCATCACCGCTTGAATCCTCACCCGGCACGAGTCCGAGATATGATGCATAATGCTGTGCCGTAGCAAAGCGCTTAAAGTCACCTGTCTCTGTTATGACGGACAATGCAGTCTGCGTTTTGATTCCAAGGAAGCATGTGAGCTTGTGTACATTCTCTTTGTACACATCGTCAGTTGCAAGTTCCTCAATACGCTTGTCGAGTCTTTCCAGCTTATCTGACAGCGTATCGTATGTGAGCAGGTATTCCTGAAGGATCTCGCCGTATAAGCCATCAGGCTTCAGACTTCTTAACCACTTGAGGTGCTTTTCGGTCCAGTGATTGGATCCATCTTCATAGCGGTAGTTGTGACGCAGACAGAATGCCAGGATCTGCTGCTTGACTTTTTTCAGCGCAAGCTTATGGTCACAGCGCATACGGATGTATTCCTTGGTCTGCTCATCCTTCTCAGTCGGCACGTGGACAGCACTGTAATCATGGTGTGCAAGACATCGGGCTATCCGTTCAGCATCTCGCTTATCAGTTTTAACCTTCTTCTTGCCCTGTGGTTGCGGCATAGTTGTAGGGGCAAGAATAATACACTTGATGCCATGGTCTGTAAGCTGATGATAAAGTGTAAACCCGAGGCAACCAGCCTCATAACCGCATATGAAAGTAGCATCGTCTCCGTAATGGAAACGCATGGCCTCGATGTAGTTGATGATCTTACTGTAGTGAGCTTCAACCTTCTGAGGATACTCGCCTTTCTCTTTCTCGTTCGTGTAGCAGCAAAGAGAAAAAGATTCCTTGTGAACGTCCATTCCTACGTAAACTGTGCTATAATTCATTTGATGACCTCCTTTTGTATGCGGTAATCCCTGTTACCACTTGATTTTTACCAATCTGTAGTATACAGGTAAATCCACGAACCTACAAACTGGAGGTCATTACATATTGTCTAAAAGGAAATTCTTCGGGGCGGGGTGAGATTCCCCACCGGCGGTAAAAGCCCGCGAGCCAGGGCATTTGTGGGGGCGTATGCTTTCATCGGTGCAAAGGCATGATCCGGTGTGATTCCGGAGCCGACAGTACAGTCTGGATGAGAGAAGATGAATCGTGTATTTATGTGTTCATTTGCCCCGGGGGTTATATGCTCCGGGGTTTTTCTGTAAGGATTTCCTCTGATATTTCTTAACAGGAGGACTGAAAAATGAGTAGTTTTGACAACGCAGTTGAAAACAGGAATGCAGTGAGCGGTTCAAGGCTCAGGAAGATATGCGGTACGGCCATGTTATCTGCCGCCGCCTATGTGCTTATGTTCCTTGAGTTTCCGGTGCCCTTGATCCCGCCCTTTATTAAGATGGACTTTTCCGAGCTTCCGGCTCTTGTCGCTTCCTTTGCTTACGGACCTGTAGCGGGGGTTGCGGTTTGCCTGGTCAAGAATCTTATCCATCTCTTCAATACCCAGTCCGGAGGGGTGGGAGAGCTGGCAAACTTTATCCTTGGAGCCTCCTTCGTCTTTGTGGCGGGGATGTTATATAAGAGGATGCACAACAAGAAGGGAGCTGTCATCGGAGCTCTGGTGGGTGCAGTCATTATGGCGGCTATAAGCGTCCCGTCCAATTATTTCATCGTTTATCCGGTATATACCGCATTCATGCCCATGGAAGCTATAATCGGCGCGTACAAGGCCATCAACCCTTCGGTAAATACACTGCTTGACTGCCTCCTCATGTTCAATATGCCCTTTACCTTTGTGAAAGGCCTGTTTTCACTTGTGATCACCTTCCTGATCTACAAGCCACTATCGCCCATGCTCCACGGGTATAAATAAGCAGAGATTGCTATCAGGCATCCCGGACCGTTCTCTTTAAGAGGTCTGTCCGGGGTGTTTTTAGTTTTATACACTTCTGTCTCTTGATAACACGTTATCCTTAGAGTATAATTCTACTCGTTTCAAGGGCATATCGCCCAAAGCATGACAAAACATATCGTCCGTTCCAGGACAGTGCTCATGCTTGTTTATTCAACAATTAAAGCATGCAGGAGCACAGAGAGAAGCAGATTGTCCTCCTGCGACCATAATTAACGCAGGAGGTACAGATGTCAGAAAACGGAATTGCGTATCAGAACAAGGATATCGCAAGCAAGGTGTTTGCTGAAAAGTTCAGGGATGTATCCCTGAATGTGTATGGTGTGGATCTCCCGAAGATCGTGGAGGTATTACCCACGGACTTTCCGGAGATATCCGCCAGTGAATTGAGGATCGATGATCTTTTCCTGCTGGAGGATGGCAGGATCGCAATCATCGACTATGAGAGCGACTATAAGAAGGAAAACCACCTAAAATATCTCGGATATGCTTACAGGGTACTGGAGAGATATTTCAGTGAGGGAAATCCTGACATAAAGCTTGTGATGATAGTGATCTACACAGCTGATGTCACAAGGAGCAAAGTAAAAAACAGCTTCAGTGCAGGAATGGTAAATGTAAAAGAAGAAGCTGCATTTCTGTCTGAACTGAAGTCAGAGGAGATTAAGAAAAGACTTAACGAGAAGATCAGTGCCGGAGAGGATCTCACAGATGAAGAGATTATGGAATTCATCATCCTGCCTCTTTCGTATAAAAAGAAGGATCAGGGAAAAGCCATAGAGGATGCCATAAATCTGGCAAAAGAGATAAAAGATCAGGATACCATGGTATTTGTACTTTCAGGTATTCTGGTATTTACAGACAAAGTGATCGATAAGGAATTAAGCGAAAAAACGAAAGGATGGATGAAAATGACAAAGGTAGGAAGATTATTTTTAGAAGAAGCAGAACAGATGGCAGAACAGAGGGAACAGAGAGCGGATGCCAAAAGGTTAGTAGGACTCGTTGATGCCTTGGCACAGACAGAGGCTATTTCTATTGAAGAAGCCTGTATAAAGATGAAAATCACTCTTGATGATTATGAAAACGCAAAGGGATTGATCAATTCAACCGAAGTGATGGCCTAAAAGACGGTTAGACGAGTGTACTGTCATAGAAGAGGAAATCTTGAAGGATGTCCATAAATAGAGAGGGCAACCGTGTGGGAATGAGGTTAGTGGTCCTTATTTGAAAGCACCCCGGATTGTTTACCTGATCAAACCGATCAGGGATCAGTCCGGGGTGTTTTATGTTTTAATCTTTGATCTGCCCGGTGAGTTTTTTATCTGCCATCAGTCGGGAGTCGACCCTGCGCTATGCGCACAGCTTCACGGCTGACGGGATTGAGAATACTTGCCCTGGAGAGGAATATGGCGTTTTGGCAAGTAATCTGAGGCCCTGAAGGAGCTGGGATTACTTGCCCTGAAGGGGAATCTGGCGCTGAGGCAAGTATTACGGAGCCTTGAAGGGGCTGAGATTACTTGCCTTGGAGATGAACTTAGCGTTTTGGCAAGTAATCTGAGGCCCTGAAGGAGCTGAGATTACTTGCCCTGAAGGGGAATTTAGCGTTTTGGCAAGTAATCTGAGGCCCTGAAGGAGCTGAGATTACTTGCCCTGGAGGGGGATTTGGCGTGAAGGCAAGTATAACGGTGCTGTGTTTGAAGGAGGGTTGGTGGTCAGGTAGAAAAAGCAGAAAAAAGCAGGAAAAAAGCTGAAAAATATTAAAAAATCCCTTTTATTTTTGATAATTTGGTGTTATGATACTCCTGTATAGGTATGTTAGGGACAGTATGTCTGAATGACCCCGTTAAGGAGGTGGTCGCATGAATGTCAATGCTGTCAATATTTTGGGAAATGCCGGGAAAACCGGCCAGGGCGCAGCAGGCGTCATAAAGTTCATACCCTCCAGAGAAGAGACCAATGAGAGACTGATGAAGGAAGCCAAAGGGGCTAACGGAGGGATCTCAAGAGACGGAGACACGGTTAACGTATCCGCGGGGAACACGAAGCTCAATACCATGTATGAGACGAAGCCCCAGGGAAACGTATCTTTCCTTAAGGACAATGATACCGGGGGAAAGAGCGTTGCGGAGACTGTTTCCGAGGTTGCAGCCGATAAGGGCATAAGCACCGAGCTCTATAATATCGATCTGGACAGAGCTGAGGCAAAGATGCTTTCCGATGAGGCCGGAGCCATCAGAGAGGCTGATTCCGATCTCAACAAGAATGCAGATCTCTCACAGTACAATGCTTATGAGCTTAAAGAGATGTATCAGGATGGAGATATCACCTCTGCCCAGTACAGCTCCGAAATGAAGAGCCGTGAGCAGAGTAAGGCCGCAGCCAATGAAAAGGAAAACTTCCAGATCCCTAAGGAGGATAAGACTTCTGCAGCCGAAGCGGCGAGGAAGGCCCGGGATAAGGCATCTGTAGCCGAAGAGGCGAGGAAGGCTGAAGATAATGATCCTGCAGCAGAACAGGCAAAGATGGCTGAGGATAAGAATTCTTCCGTTAAGAGTACGGAGGAGAGGAACGCCGCTTATCTGAAGGCCGAGGAGAATGATCCTTTTAAGAAACAAGTGAATAAGTACGATCCCTTCGCAAGAAAGAATGATGAGTACGATCCCCTTGAAAAGAAGATAGAGGAAAGACAGAAGGCCATTACAGAGAAAGAGCAGAGGGAGATCTACAATGTAGCGGAGAAGATGGAAAAGGATCCCTATGATGTAGCCGGGAATATGCAGAAAGACCCTTATGATGTGGCTCTTGAGATGCAGGGCGATCCTTATGATGTAGCCAATGAGATGGCTGAAAAGACTTCCGAAGTGAATGCCGCCGGGAATACTCAGGAGTATGGGGCTCCCGAAACCGAAGAACAGAATGCTGTGAGGGCAGAGGAAGGTGAGAATACAGGAGAGACTATAACGGTCAATGTTTCCGCTCCCGAAACACCTGAACAGCAGCCGGAACTTGAAAACATCACCATAAATGTAAGCGCAGCTTATGCGGCAGCCGACAACAGTGAGAATATCGCAGCGGCCCGCAGTGATTCAGCCCAGGCTGCAATCGATGAAAATGTGATGAACAGCAGGGTTGTTGTACAGGAAGCCTGAGGATATATAATAACAGAGTGATATGATAAAGCACCGTTCGTAAGAATGGTGCTTTATTTTTACAACGTGGGAGATTTGTGATAGAATTGCTGCTATGAGTGCGAGTATATCAAATAACAGAATGACTGCGGGGAATACGATACATATAGCTGCCGAGAATCCGGGGAAAGAGCCCCTTTTTCTGCAGCTGGTCTCGCTGAAAAGCGGGAAGGTCATAAAAGAGATCCCCTTTGATGAGAAGCAGAACACCGGGGCTGTGGGAAACATGCTCCTTAATGATATCGATACCGGGAAGACGGGATACCGCCTGCGTTCAGGGGATGAGGTCTTTACAGATCCCTATTCCTTCGGGATCTCCGGAAATGAGAAATGGGGAAAGAATAATGCGGTGAGCCTGTTTTCCGCTGAAGCTGAGCCGGAACATGAGACTTATCAGGGAAACAGACCCTTTTCGGATCTCATCATCTATTATCTCCATGTGAGAGGATTTACAAAGCATAAGACTTCGGGGGTCAAGGCTCCGGGAACCTTTGAGGGGGTTGCCGAAAAGATCCCGTATTTCAGGGGTATGAACATAAATGCCCTTGAGCTTATGCCCTGCTATGATTTTACCGAGACCATAAAGGAAAAGGAACCGGAAAGCCAGGAAGAGGCTGTAAGGGATTTTCATATCGAGAAGAATAAGAAACGGCTTAATTACTGGGGCTTTACCGCCGGGAATTATTTTGTTCCGAAGAACAGCTTTTCCGCGACAGGGGACGGTATCGCTTCATTTAAGGCTATGGTAAAGAGCCTCCACAAAGAGGGGATCGAAGTGATAGCGGACTTCTATTTTGATCCCAGCCATACAGCAAGATTTATCGTTGATGTACTAAGGCACTGGGTGGTGAACTATGGAGTGGACGGCTTTGCACTCTTCGGCGCGGATATTCCCATTAAGGATGTGCTGAGAGATCCCTATCTCAGAGATACCAGATTCATATTTGAAAAGAGTCCGGAGGAAAGCTGCCCCGACTACCTGTCCGGGAATATGAAGGACAGGATCGCGGTCCTCGATCAGGGCTTCCTCTATGACAACCGCCGTTTCTTAAAGAGCGATGCGGATATGCTGGGTTCCTTTGCACGGCATCTTATGGAAGAGGGGAAGTGCGGAAGGATCAATTATATGGCTTCCTTTAATACCCTCACCATGAATGACATGGTGTGCTACGACAGAAAGCATAATGAGGAGAACGGGGAAAACAACACGGACGGAAGTGATAACAATTTCTCCTGGAACTGCGGAGTAGAGGGGAAAAGCAGGAGAAGAGCTGTCCTTGCCTTAAGGGACAGACAGATAAGGAATGCCTTTATCTATCTCATGCTGTCAAGAGGAACTCCCAGGATCCTCATGGGGGATGAGTTCAGGAATTCCCAGAAGGGAAATAATAACCCTTATTGCCTGGACAGCCCCGTGACCTGGCTTAACTGGGAGGACGAAAAGGAAAATCAAAGCCTTACGGAATTTGTAAAAACCCTTACGGCTTTAAGGAAAGACAACCCTGTGTTCAGACGTGCCGTGAGCAAAAAAGCCGGACGTTATCCGGAAACCTCATTCCACGGGGAAATGGCATGGCAGGCTATGTTTCATGACTATTTCCGGCATATCGGGGTGATGTATTCAGGGGATAAGCTGTATTACTGTGCTTACAACATGCACTGGCAGGTGGAGAAACTTGCCCTGCCGAAGACCGGAAAAGACATGAGGTGGAGCATTATGATCAATACCAATAATGAGAAAAGGAATCCGGTGATGGATGAAGGCTTTATCCATGTGCCTCCCCGTTCGGTGATCATATTGAAAGCGTCAGTCTGATGTCCGCATTTACGCTTAAGATCATAGCCTGCATCGCCATGGTGATCGACCATACGGGGGAGTTCCTGTTTCCCGGAACGGTATGGATGAGGTGCGTGGGGAGGTTCGCTTTTCCCATATACTGCTTTCTTCTTACGGAAGGATTTAAGCACAGCAGGGATATCAGGAATTACCTGATGCGGCTTTTGGCATTTGCTTTTGTTTCGGAGCTGCCTTACAATCTGATACATTCCGGAAGCTTTATCTGTCCGGAGCTCCAGAATGTGTTTTTTACCCTGTTTCTGGGACTTTTGATGATGTATCTCCTTGAGTGGACGGAGAGTGCCGTTTTGAGAGCGTTTATCGTGGTATCCGCCATGATCTTTGCAGAGACCTTCCACTTCAGCTACAGGTATCCGGGGATACTGATGATATATATCTTTTACAGCCTAAGAGACTTTCCGATGCTAAGGGACTTAAATATCCTGGCGGCAAATATAAGGCTCTTTGATGCTGATATACAGTCTTTGGGGGGACTTGCCCTGATACCTGTTTCTTTTTACAATGGGAAAAGAGGCCCCTCGATGAAATACTTTTTTTATGCGTTTTACCCCGTTCACCTTATGGTGATCTGGCTTGCGATGAAGATTGCCGGATAGTCCGGCGGGAGCTGTTTTGAAGAAGATAAGACCCGAAAATGCATGGAAGCATTTTCTCACGGTAACAGAACATAAGATAGAGGTCATGAAGGGATGCTTTAAGGTAGGACTTTACCGGCAGGGGCTGCTCCATGACCTGTCAAAGTATTCCCCGGGGGAGTTCCTGGTGGGGGCCAGATACTTTCAGGGAGACAGGAGCCCCAATAACGCCGAAAGGGAAGAAAAGGGCTATTCGTCTGCCTGGCTGCATCACAAGGGCAGGAATAAGCATCACTATGAATACTGGGTTGATTATAATTCCGCTGCTGATCTGGTGAGGCAGGGGGTAAAGCCCGAGGGGGATCTTACCATTCCGGTAAAGATGCCCTTAAGATACCTGGTGGAGATGATGATGGACAGGATAGCGGCCTCAAAGATCTACAACAAGGGCCATTATACCGATGATCTGCCTTTACAGTATTTCATGAGGAGCTATGAGTATATTCCCATGAATGAAGAGACAAAGCGGTTGCTGTACGGGCTTTTAAGGATGCTTTCGGTATACGGGGAGGAAAAGACCTTCCGCTTTATAAGAAAAAAACTGCTGCCGAAGGGCAACTATTAAGAAAAGAGAGGATTCGGGAAATTGAAGGAAAAAATAATCTTAACCGGAGACAGACCCACAGGAAGACTGCATATAGGACATTATGTGGGGTCCTTAAGGAGGAGAGTGGAGCTGCAGAATTCCGGTGAATTCAAGGACATCTTCGTTATGATAGCGGATGCCCAGGCTCTTACGGATAATGCGGAGAATCCCGAAAAGGTAAGACAGAACATAGTGGAGGTGGCTCTGGACTACCTTGCTGCGGGACTGGATCCGGAAAAGACCAATATAATGATACAGTCACAGATCCCCGAGCTTACAGAGCTCACATTTTATTACATGAACCTTGTGACTGTGGCCAGGGTACAGAGAAATCCCACCGTTAAGGCGGAGATACAGATGAGGAACTTTGAAGCCAGTATCCCTGTCGGATTTTTCACCTATCCCATAAGCCAGGCCAGCGATATCACTGCTTTCAAGGCCACCACCGTGCCGGTGGGAGAGGATCAGGAGCCTATGATAGAGCAGACCAGGGAGATAGTGAGGAAATTCAATTCCGTATACGGCGAGACTCTGGTTGAGCCGGAGATCATGCTGCCGGACGACGCTTCCTGCATGAGGCTTCCCGGTACCGACGGACAGCAGAAGATGAGTAAATCCCTTGGAAACTGCATCTATCTGGCTTCCGGGGAGAATGAGATAAAGAAGGCGGTAATGAGCATGTTTACCGATCCGGGGCACTTAAAGGTTGAAGACCCGGGAAAGGTGGAGGGAAATACCGTATTCCAGTATCTGGATGCTTTTTCAAATGAGGATCACTTTGCGGAGTACTGTCCTGATTATAAGAACCTTGAGGAGATGAAGGAGCATTACAGAAAGGGCGGACTTGGTGACGTCAAGGTAAAGAAGTTCCTAAATAACGTTCTTCAGGAGACCCTGAGACCCATAAGGGAAAAGAGGCATGAATTTGAAAAGGATATCCCCTATGTCTATGAGGTTTTGAAGAAGGGGACGGAGGTATCCAGAGAAGTGGCCGCAAGGACCCTTCATGAGGTGAAGGATGCCATGAAGATAAACTATTTTGACAACGAGGATCTGATAAAGGAAACCCTGGAGAAATATAATGCATGAACTGCCTGTGGTGGAGGATCTCATTAAGACTCTGGACAGGGAGAGTGAAGAAAAGAACATCACCGGGATAAAGGCTGTGAACCTCAGGATCGGTGAGCTTTCCGGGATCATGGGAGAGTGTGTGCAGATGTACTTTGATGTGCTCTCAAGAGGTCACAGCTGTGAGAGAGCGGTGCTGAACATCACCCATGTGCCTGCCATGCTGAAATGTGATAAATGCGGCAGGGAATTTCCCCACGAAAAGAGCTTTGACTGTCCGGACTGCGGCAGCATGGGAAAGCTTGTAAAGGGCAGCGGAAGGGAATTCATGCTGGAATCGATCGACGTATGACCGGCTTGAGCGGGCTTTAACGGTGTGGCTTTCAAAAACGGGAAGTCCCCGGGTTAAACAGTTTTAAACGAAATGCGAGGTACAAAAGATGGATTCAGAAAACAAGGAAAAAACAGTTGAAGAAATCAGAAAGATACTTGATATGCAGGAGGAAATCCTGCAGTTCAGTCATTTCACAAATGAAGACGCCATAGCCCTGGGGAATTACATGCTTCAGGAAGCGGTGAAAAAGGAGCTTTCGATCTCCATCTCCATAAGGCGCTGCAACGGAGCAGTCATTTATCAGGCAATGAGGGATGGCACCAATCTGGATAACATTTCCTGGATGAACAGGAAATTCAACACGGTGCTCCGCACGGAGGTGAGCTCCCTGTCCTGGTTTATGCGCTTAAAGCAGAATGACCAGACCATGGCTGACAAATTCATGGATGAAAATATCTACGCCTGTGTCGGAGGAGGCTTCCCCATAAGGGTAGAGGATGCAGGAGTGGTGGGAGTCATACTGGTTTCCGGCATGAACCATGTACAGGATCACGATTTTATAGTAAAGACCCTGGGGAAATACCTGCATATCAATGAGGTTCCCCGTATCAGCAGGTCGGATGTAAGGTGATCGCATGGCCGGGAGCGTATTTGGAACATTATTCAGGGTCACTACCTTCGGAGAATCCCACGGAGCTGCCCTGGGGGCAGTGGTGGACGGATGCCCGGCAGGGATGTCCTTAACCGCGGAGGATATTCAAAAGTATCTGGACCGCAGAAAGCCGGGACAGTCCAGGTTTACCACTGCAAGGAATGAAGGGGACGAGGTGGAGATCCTGTCCGGAGTCTTTGAAGGAAGGACACTTGGAACCCCCATAGCGCTTCTTATCCGGAATAAGGACCAGAGGTCAAAGGATTATTCGGAGCTAAAGGACATATACAGACCGGGACATGCCGATCTCTGCTTTGATGAAAAATACGGCTTCAGGGATTATAGAGGAGGCGGCAGATCCTCGGGGAGAGAGACGGCAGGAAGGGTGGCCGCCGGGGCAGTGGCATTAAAGCTCCTTTCCGAGCTGGGGATTTCCGTAAGGGCTTTCGCAAGATCCATAGGGGATTTCACGGTACCTGAGGAGATAACGGATATCGATGAAGCTGCCAATAACCCCCTGGGACTTCCTGACCACGACTGTTACCTCCGGGCAGCGGAGTACATTGATTCCGTTAAGGAAGAGGGAGATTCCCTGGGAGGCGTTATAGAGTGCCATGCAGAGGGCCTTCCCGTGGGACTTGGAGAAGCGGTTTTTGACAAGCTGGATGCGGAGCTCTCAAAGGCTGTAATGTCCATCGGCGCTGTGAAGGGATTTGAGATGGGGGACGGCTTCAGGGCTTCCTGCAGCAGGGGATCCGAAAATAACGATCCCTTCGCCATGGATAAGGGCAGGGTTATCAAGCTCAGCAATCACTCAGGGGGGACTCTCGGGGGATTCAGCGACGGAGACTGCCTGGTATTCAGGGCCGCCGTAAAGCCCACACCTTCCATATCGAAGCCGCAGAAGACCGTAACGGCATACGGCGGGGAAAGAGAGATCGTTATAAGCGGAAGACATGATCCGGTGATAGTACCGAGAGCCATCGTGGTGGTGGAAGCCATGTCAGCGCTGGTACTGGCCGATATGTTACTCAGGAATATGGCCTCCCGTCTGGAGGGGATAAGGGATTTCTACTCCGAAAAGAAGAATTGAAATGGCATGTAAGCACCATTGCTGTAAAAACAACTGATGCACAAAAATCTAAGAGTCCGAGACAGAAGAAGGGCAAGGGAAGATATGTCTGTTACTGTGCAGGTTATACCATGAACCATGACGAGGGCATAACTATCTTTGATTTTGACCCTGAGACCGGGCGGATGAAGGAGCGTTCAAAGGTACATATCACAAACGCCTCCTATATCTCCATTTCCCACAACGGAAAATACCTCTATTCCATCACCGATGACGGAGTGGCGGCTTTTTCCATAGATAAGAACGGGGACCTGACCTTCCTTAACATGACAGACATAAACGGGATGAGGGGCTGCTACCTCTCCACGGATTATGAAGATAAATTTGTATTTGTGGCGGGATACCATGACGGAAAGGTGACCGTCCTTTCCATCAAATCCGACGGGTCGGTCGATAAGATCTGTGACGAGATATACCAGAAGGGCATAGGTACCATCGCAGAGCGGAATTTCAGGCCTCACGTGGACTGCGCCAAGATGACCAGGGACAATAAGTATCTCTGTGTCACGGATGTGGGGATGGATCAGACAAAGATCTACAGGTTAAACCACCGGACCGGAAAGCTCTCCATGGTGGACATACTCCGTTCCGAGATAGAGTCCGCGCCTCATCACATTAAGTTTTCCCTGGACGGCAGGTTTGCCTATATAATCCATGAGCTTAAGAACATAGTGGATGTATATACCTATGAGGATAAGGACGATATGCCCGTCTTTGAAAAGATACAGACCATATCCACTCTGGATGAAGGATATAACGGGATAAGCGCGGCTTATGCCATTCAGCTTACGGCAGACGGGAAATACCTTGTCTGCAGCAACGCCGGGGATGAGTCGGTGGCGGTATTCTCAAGGGACGATAAGACCGGTATGCTGGAGAGGCTTTTTGTTCTTCCGGTTTCGGGACATTTCCCCAAGGACATTACCACCAGCGATGACAACAGATACCTTATCTCGATCAACAACGAATCCAGTACAATCACCTTCTTTACGCTGGATATGGAAAAGCACACCATGGTGATGAACGGGCCGGCGCTTAAGTACGACTCCGGAAACTGCCTTATAATCCACAGATTAAGTTAAAGGAAAATAAAGAATTGTCTAACAAATTAATCGATCTCCAGCATATCACAAAGTCCTACAGCGGGAATACGGTCCTGGATGACCTCTGTCTCTATATCAGGGAAAATGAATTCTTAACCCTTCTCGGACCCTCCGGCTGCGGCAAGACCACCACTCTCCGTATAATCGGAGGCTTTGAGACCCCTGATTCAGGTCAGGTGCTCTTTGAAGGAAAGGACATAACCGCCCTTCCTCCCAATAAAAGGGAGGTCAATACGGTTTTCCAGAAGTATGCCCTTTTCCCGCATATGACCATTGCGGATAATATCGCTTTCGGCCTAAAGATCAGGAAGAAGAGCAGTGCCTATATCAAGGATAAGATAAAGTATGCCCTGAAGCTTGTGAATCTGGACGGTTTTGAGGACAGGATGCCGGATTCCCTTTCCGGGGGACAGCAGCAGCGTATCGCCATTGCCCGGGCCATAGTGAATGAGCCCAAGGTCCTTTTGCTGGATGAGCCTCTGGGGGCTCTGGACCTAAAGCTCAGGCAGGATATGCAATATGAGCTTATACGCTTAAAGAATGAGCTGGGCATTACCTTTATCTATGTGACCCATGACCAGGAGGAGGCCCTCACCATGTCCGACACCATTGTGGTCATGAACCAGGGCTACATCCAGCAGATAGGCAGTCCCGTGAATATCTATAATGAGCCGGAAAACGCCTTTGTGGCTGACTTTATCGGGGATTCCAATATCATTGAGGGCGTCATGATAAGGGATGAGCTGGTGGAGATACTGGGGGCGAGATTTGACTGCGTGGACAAGGGCTTCGGGGAGAACAATCCCGTTGATGTGGTCATAAGACCCGAAGACATCGATCTTCTGGGACCCGGAGAGGGTGCATTGGACGGAGTGGTGACGGATACCATTTTCAAAGGTGTCCACTACGAGATGTGCGTCATGTCCCGGGGCTTTGAGTTTGTTGTCCATTCCACCGATTATTATCCGGTGGATTCCAAGGTGAGCATAAGCGTTCATCCCTTTGATATACAGATAATGCATAAACCCGAATCTGAAGATGAGAAAGCGGTGGAGATAGATGAATAGCAGCAAAAACCGTTATCTTGCATCTCCCTATCTTATCTGGAGCGCAGGATTCATAATCATCCCTCTAATAATGGTTTTATACTATGCATTTACGGATTACGACGGAAGACTGACCTTTTCCAATGTTTCCGCCATTATTTACTATGTGAACATCAAGGCGCTGGTACTGTCCGTCATCTTTTCCGTTGTTGCCACCC
The DNA here is from genome assembly GCA_017475845.1 of Lachnospiraceae bacterium. Classification (GTDB taxonomy): domain Bacteria; phylum Bacillota; class Clostridia; order Lachnospirales; family Lachnospiraceae; genus NK4A144. The sequence goes on from JAFVEU010000262.1 coordinate 15,068, forward strand.
TTTTCTGTCTCCTCATAGCTTATCCTCTCTGCCTTATTCTGACTACGGTGATAAAGAACGGGTCCTCCTTTTTATCCCTGATCTTTATCCTGCCCATGTGGATGAATTCCCTTCTCCGTACCTATGCGTGGCAGAATATCCTTGAGAGAAAGGGTGTTATAAACGGGATCCTTGCTTTCTTAAACCTGCCGCCCTTCTATATCATCAATAAACCTCCGGCCATCCTTCTCGGCATGATCTATGATTTTCTGCCCTTTATGGTACTGCCGGTGTACAATTCGGTCTCCAGGATCGACAAAGATATATTAAATGCCGCCAGGGATCTGGGAGCGGATTCCTTTGATACCTTTGTCCGGATCATCTGGCCCTTAAGCCTTCCCGGTGTTATTTCGGGTATTACCATGGTCTTTGTGCCAAGCCTTACCACCTTCGTTATTTCGGATATCCTCGGAGGGGGGAAGATTCTCCTTATAGGAAATGTGATAGAACAGCTCTTTACCCAGGATTCCGACTGGAATGCGGGAGCAGGGCTGTCCGCCATACTTATGATCTTTATCGTGATAAGCATGTTTGTCACGGCAAAATATGACAGGGAGGACATTAAATGATGAAATCCGCCCTTGGAAGAGTATATCTTACACTGGTACTTATTTTCCTGTATGCCCCCATTGCGACCCTTATGATACTGTCCTTTAATTCCAGTAAATCAAGGGCCCACTGGGGCGGCTTCACCCTTGACTGGTATCTGGAGCTCTTTTCCAACGAGGAGATCATGGCGGCCTTCAGGACGACCCTGTTCCTGGCCTTTCTTTCCGCCCTTATTGCCACGGTGCTTGGTACCGCGGCCTGTACGGGCATGCAGTTTATGAAGAGAAAGGGCAGGAGCCTCATCATGGGTATCACCAATATCCCCATGCTGAATGCCGATATCGTCACCGGTGTGAGCCTCATGCTCCTATTCCTGGCTGCAAGGGTTTCCATGGGCTTCACCACGGTGCTTATCGCCCATATAACCTTTAACATCCCCTATGTGATATTGTCTGTGATGCCAAGATACAGGGAGCTGAATAAAAGCACCTATGAGGCGGCGCTGGATCTGGGGGCAAGGCCTCTCTACGCCTTTTTCAGCGTGGTGCTGCCGGACCTTATGGGAGCCATACTCTCCGGATTTTTAATGAGCTTTACCATGTCCCTGGATGATTTCATAATCACCCACTTTACCCAGGGACCCGGTTTTGACACCCTTTCCACCAAGATCTATTCCGAGGTCAAGAAGGGCATCAATCCACAGATATATGCTCTTTCCACCATCATGTTCCTTGTGGTACTGCTGCTTCTTTTCTTCGTTAATTACAAGCCCTGGGCAAAGCGGCCTCACGGGGAGATAAAGGTTACCACAAAGACTCAGGTCATTGTGGCTTCCGGAAAGGGAGGCATGTGATGATAAAGCGCATCTTTTCCGTTCTCATGCTGGCTGTTTTTGCACTGACGCTTGCTTCCTGTGCTTCCTCCGAAGGCAGTACAGGTGATGATGTTCTCTATGTCTATAACTGGGGTGAGTACATCGATCCCGAGGTCCTTACCATGTTCACCGACGAGACCGGTATCGAGGTGGTATACGACGAGTTTGAGACCAATGAGATCATGTATCCCAAGATAGAAGCCGGGGCCGTGAACTATGATCTGGTCTGCCCCTCGGATTACATGATAAGCAAGATGATAGAAAACGATCTCCTTCAGGAGATCAACATGGACAATATCCCCAACAGGGAGAATATCGGTGAGGATTACTGGAAGAACGCCGAGAGCTACGATCCCGGCAACATCTATTCCGTTCCCTATGTATGGGGTACGGTGGGGATCCTCTACAATAAGACCATGGTGTCCGATCCGGTGGATTCCTGGGGCATTCTATGGAACGAAAAGTATAAGGACGAGATCATTATGCAGGATTCCGTCAGGGATGCCTTTATGGTGGCGGAGCGCTATCTCGGTTATTCCATGAACACCACGGATGAGGACGAGCTTCAGGAGGCCAAGGAACTTCTTCAGGAACAGAAGCATCTGGTCCAGGCCTATGTAGTGGATCAGGTCAGGGACAAGATGATTGGAAACGAAGCGGCTCTCGGTGTCATCTATTCCGGCGAGGCCATCTATACCCAGAGGGAAAACCCGGATCTGGAATACGTGATACCCAAAGAGGGTACCAATGTATGGATCGATGCCTGGGTGATCCCGAGGAATGCAAAACATAAGGAAAACGCCGAGAAATTCATTAATTTCCTCTGCCGGCCCGATATAGCCTACCTGAACTTTGATTACATCACCTATTCAACCCCCAATATTCCCGCCAGGGATCTTATCGAGGATGAGGACATCCGTAACTCGCCCATTGCTTTCCCGGTGCTTTCGGATTATGATCTGGAAGCCTACACCTATCTTGGTGAAAAGGCCGACAGGCATTTAAGCGCATTATGGCGGGAGGTTAAGTCTTACTGATGACGGGTGTGCGGGGCTGCATTTCTGAGTTGTCTTTAAAATAAACCGATTTTACATTTCTGTTACTTCCCGGTGAAATATGTGGTATAATGAAAATGCTATTTGTTGGTGTTTTTCGGGTAAGTTTGTTTGATGGAAAAATTCAGTTACAGTGAAGAAAATCGGAGGCTTCTTGAGGAAAGCCCTGTTCCTTTTGCCATCTATAAGATGGTGGACAAAAGGGTCGTTACTCTTGTGCTGTCAAAAGGCTTCATGGAAATGCTGGATCTGAATGATCCCGAAGAGGCATATCATCTTATGGATACAGATATGTACAGGGATGCACATCCGGATGACGTGGCCAGAGTGGCGGATGCTGCCGTACGCTTTGCGACTGAGGGCAAGGAGTACAGCGTTGTTTACCGTACCATGATAAGGGGCAGCTATCACGTGCTCCATTCCAGGGGAAAACACATCTATACCGAAAACGGGGAAAGACTGGCCGTAGTCTGGTATATGGACGAGGGAATCTTTTCCACCGATGATGACGACAGGTTTAAGAAATATCTTCAGAGGGAACTCAATGAAACCGGGACGGAGTTCAGGGCAAGCTATGATTATCTGACAGGCCTCCCAGGCATGAATTATTTCTTTGAGCTTGCGGAGTCCGGCAAGGAAAGGATCGTCAAAGAGGGATATGATCCGGCCCTTCTCTTCTTCGATCTGGACGGGATGAAAAAATATAATCTTCAATACGGATTTACCGAGGGAGACCAGCTGCTGCGGGGATTCGCAAGGATACTTGCCAGGCGTTTTTCCAGCGAGAACTGCTGCCGTTTCGGCGGTGACCATTTTGTTGCTTATACGAGAAATGTCGATCTGGAGAAAATCCTTGAGGAGATATTTGAGGAGACAAAGGGACTGAATAACGGGAACACCCTTTTCGTAAGGGCCGGAATATACTTAAACAGCATGGGAGATGTAGGGGCGGGTCTCGCCTGCGACAGGGCAAAGATGGCCTGTGACATGAAGAAGAACACCTTTTCCTCCGTATACAATTATTTCAACGATCAGATGCTGGAGGACTCCCAGAAACAGCAGTACATACTGGACAATATCGACAGGGCCATTGAGGAGCGCTGGATACAGGTGTATTACCAGCCTCTTGTGCGTTCCGCAAACGGACAGGTCTGTGATGAGGAGGCTCTGGCCCGGTGGATAGATCCTGTAAGGGGCTTCATGTCACCCGGTGATTTCATTCCCGTTCTGGAAAACAGCAGGCTCATCTACAAGCTGGATCTCTATATCCTGGAGCAGGTTCTGGAAAAGATCAACAGGATGAAGGAATGCGGTTTTCACACCGTTCCCAGCTCCATCAATATTTCCAGATCTGATTTTGAGGCCTGCGATATCGTTGACGAGATATGGAAGAGGGTAGAGGCTGCCGGCGTTTCCCCGAAGATGATCACCATAGAGATCACTGAAAGCATCATCGGGAAAGATGTGGAATATATGAGACGTCAGGTGGAACGGTTCCATGAGCTTGGTTTCCAGGTCTGGATGGATGACTACGGCAGCGGATATTCTTCACCGGACATACTCCAGCTCATTCCCTTTGACACCATTAAGCTTGATATGGAATTCATGAGGCAGTTCGACAAGGGTGAGAACAGCCGCATTATTATAAACGGTCTTATAAAGATGGCCATGGGTCTCGGTATCGAGACCGTTGCCGAAGGAGTGGAGACCGGGGAGCAGGCTGAATTCCTTAAAGAAGCAGGCTGTACAAGGCTTCAGGGCTATCATTTCTGCAAACCCATCTCCATGGGGGAGGTCTTAAGACGCTACAGAGAGGGCGCACAGATAGGCTTCGAAAATCCTGAAGAGACCGGTTATTACACTTCCATAGGAAGGGTGAATCTCTATGACCTGTCCATTTCCTCCGGAGTCGACGAAGATATGGGAAATTATTTCGATGCCATGCCCATGGCAGTTTTGGAATCCGGGGAGGATGTGGTCTCCGTTCTCCGGAGCAACAGGACCTTCCGGGATCTTTACGGGATGCTGTTCCCCGATGCAGACCTTTCAGAGGGGATCAGCACCGGGGAATACATGGAAGGACCGGGATCCGGTTTCCTTAAGGCTCTTCAGCAGTGCGGGGAAGACGGACGTCAGATCATTATAGATGATATGACAAGAGGCGGCAAGAGTCTTCACTGCCTTATAAGGAGGGTTGCGGTCAATCCTGTCACCGGGAGGAAGGCACTTATGGTAGCAGTGCTTGATATCACCGAGGATAAAGAGGCACTTTCCTTCTCCAATGTAGCTCAGGCGCTGTTAGCGGATTATCTCTATCTCTATTATGTGGATCTGGATACGGATAAATACATCGAGTAC
>JAFVEU010000263.1 GCA_017475845.1 Lachnospiraceae bacterium
ATCCTCAGCGCCTCCTCAACTCCCTTTTCCGTAAGGCTCTTCCGGCTGTCATTCATTTCCTTAAGGATAACAGCCCTTTCATGGATCTCTTTTCCGTCTTCGCATAAGAGGAGCTTCAACGCATCTTCCGCATCGCCAAGCCTCCCCGCCGCATTTATACAGGGTCCCAGGATAAAGCCCACATGGTAAGGGGTGAGGGTCTTTCCCCTCAGGGAGTTTAGGGATATAAGCTCCCTTAAACCGGGATTGGAACAGTTTTCAAGCCGCTTCAGTCCCTCTTTCACCAGCATCCTGTTCTCGCCCTTAAGGGGCATCACATCCCCAATGGTTGCAAAGGCCGCTATCTCAAGGAATTCATCCGCTTCCCTCATGTCCGCTCCTGCCTTTTCATAGAGGGACACAATGAATTTATAGGCCACATAAGCTCCGCAGATATCCTTAAAGGGATAGCTGCAGTCCTGCCTCTTTGGATCCACTATGGCATCTGCTTCCGGAAGGACATCCTCTCTCCTGTCTCCCTCAGTCCTAAAGGGCACCTCATGATGGTCGGTTATTATGACCGTCATGCCAAGGCTTTTTGCGAGAGATATCTCATGTACGGCCGAAATACCGTTATCGCAGGTTATGATGGTGTCCGTGCCGGCGTCGTAAGCTTCTCTTATTATCTTTTCATTCAGTCCGTATCCGTCAAGGATCCTGTGAGGTATGCGGTGATCCACCTCAGCCCCCATTTTCTTAAGGCCCTTTTCCAGGATAAATACGGCTGAAACCCCGTCTATATCGTAGTCTCCGGCGATCCGGATCTTTTTCTTCTCTTTGATCTTATTTAAGGTGATCTCTACGGCCCTGTCCATGTCCTTCAGACAAAAGCCGCTGTACTCCCTGGAGAAAAGCTTATCCGTACTCTTTTCCAGATAGTCCCGGATCTCACTGTCCTCTGTTACTCCCCTGTTCCGGAGCAGCCTTGCAAGCACCGGGGAAATGCCGTATTTCTTCCCGATCTCCACGTAATCCCCGGGTTTCGAGATTATCACCCATTTTTCAGTCCGCTGCAATGCTTACATTCTCCTGTTTATCCAAAAAGTCCTGCTCGTCAGAGAGTGCTGCCTTTATCATGATGGCGCATTCTATGCGCTTTCTCTGGAGGGCACAGCCCAGGGCATAATTCCCGTTTATGTCCCCGGTGGCGTGGTAGGAATTGGCCGCGCAGCCCCCGGAGCAGTAGAATTTCGCAAAACAGTCCCTGCATTCCTCTTTGGTATATACGTTTGAAGAGGCAAAGAGGGCAGCGATCTTTTCATTCTTTATCCCCTCGAACACATTTCCCATCAGAAACTCTTCTTCCCCGGTAAACTGATGGCAGGGATAGATATCGCCCCAGGGCGTGACGGATATATATTCGCCGCCGCTTCCGCAGCCGGAAAGCCGTTTTGCTATGCAGGGCCCGCCCTTAAGGTCTATCATGAAGTGGAAGAAATTAATATATTTCCCGCTTTTTCTCCGCCTGATCACTTCCTCCGCAAGTATATCATACTGCTCAAGAAGGGTATCCAGATCCTCCTCCCTTAAGGCATAGTCCTCCTTCGGATCGCAGACCACGGGCTCCACCGAGATCTGTTCAAAGCCAAGGTCGTTTAAGTGCAGCACATCCGCCGCAAAATCCCTGTTATAGCGGGTATATGTCCCTCTCACATAATAGTTCTTCTGATCCCGGAGCTTTGCCGCCTTAAGGAATTTGGGGAGAATGATATCATAGGACCCGCTTCCCGTTGCCGTGGGCCTCATCCGGTCATTTACCTCTTTTCTCCCGTCGATGGAGAGCACCAGATTTCCCATTTCCTTATTGGCAAAATCCAGTATTTCGTCATTTAAGAGGACTCCGTTTGTGGTAAGGGTAAAACGGAAGTTTTTATCAAACTCCTTTTCCTTTGACCTGCCGTATTCCACCAGCTTCTTCACCACGTCAAAATTCATGGTGGGCTCTCCCCCGAAGAAATCCACCTCCAGGTTTCTCCTGTTTCCGGAGTGCTCGATAAGGTAATCAAGAGCCTTCGCCCCCACTTCAAAGCTCATAAGGGCTCTTCTGCCGTGGTACTCTCCCTCTTCCGCAAAACAGTATCTACAGCGGAGGTTGCAGTCATGGGCGATATGGAGGCACATGGCCTTTACCACCGGTTCCTTTGCCTTGGATTCGGTAAATTTATCCACATAGGGCTCGTAGATATCCTTTGCATAGAGGGTACCCTCTTTCCTGAGCCCCTCTATCTCCGAGATCGCTTCCTTAAGCTCTTCTTCACCGTATCTGTTTCCGGTCAGGGAGGCTGCCTCGGAGATACTGAGATCCGGCCGATCCTCCATAAGGGGGATCAGGTCGTAGGCCACCTCATCCACAAGGTGCACCGCCCCCGACTCCACATCCAGAACTATATTGAATCCATTACTCTTATATTGATGGATCATTGGTAAAACTCCTTCTGCAACCAAGCAGGGGGAAAACGTCCCTGCTCGATCAAGCTCGAACAGCCACTCGACAGCTTATCGCTCAAAAAAAGGAGAGCCCTCCGGCCCTCCTTGAAAAAGCACAGATCAGATTCAGCTTTTTTTATTCTCGCAAGACTGATTGCCTACTGTACAGCTGGTCTTGCATGCAGACTGGCATGAGGTCTGGCACTCGCCGCAGCCGCCCTTTGCCATGCTCTTCTTATAGTCTCTTGTATTCAAAGTCCTGATATGCTTCATGATCTCCGTTTCCGCTCCTTCCTTTTCTATTCTTTCCGCGGTGTTGCGATCCCGCGTATCTTTCCTAAAACAGGGATAGTATACCACATAAACCGTACAGGGTGCAACTTGCTTCCGTTATGATCCGGCATCCCGGTACCGCTCTGCGAGTTTTCTGCACTTTCCGGGTTCAAAGCCCTTTCCTGAAAGGTAATAAAGGAGCTTCTGCTCTGCTTCGTAATCCATGGCAGCCGGATCCGGACAGCGTTTTCCGATGAGCTTCAGTATCAGCTCCTCCTCCCGGTCCTCTCCGTTATCCGCCTGGTCATCTTCAAATTCCCGCAGAGCTTCGGACAGGAGCTCCCGGTCGATGCCCTTTCTCCTAAGATCCGCCTCTATCCTTTTTAAGCTGTGCCGGGCGGACTTATCACGGATATACTGGGCCGTAAAGCGCCGGTCATCAAGAAATCTGCCCTTCTTTGCAGCTTCCACAGCGGCATCTATGGCTTCTCCGGGATACATATCCTCCTTCAGTTTATCCCTCAGCTCCTTTTCGGTCTTATCGAATCTGTCAAGCAGGTGGAGGGTACGGCTCTTCGCCCTTTTAACAAGGACAGCTTCAAGGATATCGGCGTATTTTACGCTGTCTATCTCCTCACCTTCCTTAAGGGCATATTTCCTTACCTCACTGTCATAGAGGACAAAGGCAGATCCCTGATCAAGAGTGATCAGCTGTCTGCCCTTTTTCCAGGGCGAAATTCCGGTAATGATCATTTTCCGCTCTTTTTCCCGCTGTCCTTAGTATCCTCGGGGGCTGCAGCAGCTTTTACATCTGCTTCCTCTCCCTCCGAAACAAGTCCGAAATGCTGCCTTACCTCTTTTTCCACCTTCGAAAGGATATCGGGATGCTCCTCTAAATAGAGCTTGGTATTCTCCCTGCCCTGTCCTATCTTATCCCCGTTGTAGGAGAACCAGGCGCCGGCCTTATTTATCACATCTATGCCTGCAGCGAGATCCAGGATATCTCCCACTGTGGAAATACCCTTCCCGAACATGATGTCAAACTCAGCTTCCTTGAAGGGAGGCGCGATCTTATTCTTTACCACCTTGACTCTGGTGCGGTTTCCGATGACCTCTCCCCCCGGGCTGATCTTATCGATACGGCGGACATCCAGCCTTACGGAGGAATAGAATTTCAGTGCCCGGCCTCCTGTGGTGGTCTCGGGATTTCCGAACATAACGCCCACCTTTTCTCTCAGCTGGTTGATAAAGATCACCGTGCAGTTTGACTTGCTGATGACGGCCGTAAGCTTTCTCAGCGCCTGGGACATGAGCCTTGCCTGAAGACCCACATGGGAATCTCCCATCTCACCGTCTATCTCCGCCTTGGGTACCAGTGCGGCAACGGAGTCCACAACCACTATATCCACCGCTCCCGAGCGGACCATGGTCTCGGTGATCTCCAGTGCCTGCTCTCCGGAATCCGGCTGGGAGATGTAGAGGTTATCTATATCCACACCGATATTCTTGGCATAAACGGGATCCAGGGCATGCTCGGCATCTATGAAGCCTGCGATCCCTCCCCTCTTCTGTACTTCCGCTATCATGTGAAGGGTGACCGTGGTCTTACCCGAAGACTCGGGACCGTATATCTCTACGATCCTTCCCTTGGGGATACCCCCGAGTCCCAGAGCTATGTCCAGTGAAAGAGAACCCGTGGGAATGGTCTCGATATTCATATTCGCGCTCTGGTCACCGAGCTTCATCACGGCGCCTTTTCCGAACTGCTTCTCTATCTGGGAAAGAGCGATATCCAATGCCTTCTGTTTATTCTCATTGATCTCCATATTGTATTTTCCTTTCTTTTCCGGCCGCGCCAGGGGAAATATGCTGTACTGCGGCCTTTTAGCCCTTTTATCTGCTTAAAGGGTCATTCTCTAATCGAACTAAAGTTCGATATTGATAGTAACAAATAGTTTTTTCTTTGTCAAGGGTACAGGCAGAAAAATAAAACAGCTCATAACCTTATAACAAATGGGAAAACGCAGGGAATCCTGCTGAAAGACGAAAAGAATTATCACACAGAGCCACACCTTTGTCAAGAGGCGGGATCTTACCTGCCCTTCCAGTATGAGGCCGGATCTTACCTTCCCTTCCGGTCATTGCAGATCCGCAGCCCCGTCCCAGGGCAGGAGCATCCGCCCGTCCATGGCAAACCTCATAAGCGCATTTCCGGTATAATTATTTGAAAACTGGATCTCCACCGCATTTCCCGAGGGAGTGCAGGTGTATTCCTTCTTTAAGGGCTTCATGTTCCGGCCATCCACATTGATGGTAAGCCTTGTGACCTTATAGTTCCTGGCCCTTGCGTTTATCATATTTGATGAAACGGATCTGGGGATCACCTTAAATTCCCCTCTGGTCAGCTGAACCCCCGCTTTGTAAGGATCACTCCTCATCTTCCACCGTATGAGGGCATGGGCTGTCCCTGTCCTTCTGTTATTATAGACTGAAATGCGGTAATCCCTCTTATGCCTGTAAACCACGCCCTCATACACGACGCAGCCCTTCCTGCCGGGGGCGATCCTGTTTCCCGTAAACTCGTAGCAGGCTTCTCCTCCGGGACTTCCGTCCCCATAAGACAGCACCAGCACATCCTCTCCGTTAGCAGTCTTATAGGAATTGCGCAGGGTATCCTTTATAAGGGTAACACTCCTTCCCTGGGTATCCACAAAATCCTCTTTCCGGCTTCTTATTACGGTCACATTGCATTTGGCGCTGGTGTTTCCGTCACCGGAAGTGACCTGTATCACTGCAGTCCCTTCGGACACGGCTGTTACAAGGCCGCTTTCATCAACGACAGCCACCCCCCTGTTGCTGCTCTCCCATTTAAGAGTCTTATAAGTGGCATTGGCCGGGATCAGCTCGCAGCTCAGCTGCTCTGTCTTCCCCGGAAGTATATCCGCTTCGGTCTTATTAAGTATCAGCCCCTGAACATAGATGATCTTGGTCCACCTGGCATAAAAGGTGGTGTTTTCAAGAAGGGTAACGGTCTCATCCTTATCCACTATCTCCGAACTGTAATAGGGTCCGTCGGCCCAGCCCTCGAAAAGATAGCCCTCTCTCTCCGGATCCGGAAGCTCCGAAAAGGTCTTTCCGTAGCTCACGGTAATACTGTCCATTTTACATGTGCCTCCGCCGGCATTAAGCGTGACCGTAAACTTAAGGGCTTTCCACCGGGCGTAGAGTGTGATGCCGGATTCCAGCTCCACGGTGGTATCCGCTTTTACCTCTTCTCCGAAAACCGGATCCGTATACCACCCCTTGAACTCATATCCCGTATAGACAGGATCCGGAATAATCCCATAGGATTGGCCGTTTTCTACCTCTATATATCCCGGATCCACCATTCCTCCGTTGGCACTTAAGGTAACGATAAATTTTTCGCCGGTTCCCTTCAGGATCTCAGGGCCCTCAGCCGTCTCCATGGCTGCACTTATCTCATCCTTCTGCCCTGCTTCCGGGATTTCCGCGATCTCCCCGGCATAAGCCGGGCGCACCAAGAAAAGCAGCATAAAAAATACCGCGAAAACAAGCGCTTTGAAACAAAACCTTTCAGGCTTCCACAGGTACTTCAAAGGCTTATCACCGATCAACACACCTGTCCCCGGCAGGGTATGGAATATGTTACTGTATCTCACTGCTCTCATCTTCTGTCGGCAGCGCTCCTTTCACAAAAGATCTCCCGTAACAGTTCAGGATCCGAAGGCTTCTGAAGAGTTACGATCTTCCGGACTTTGCCCTTAAGAAATATAATCCACTGAAACGGAACCGCTGAAATTATTCATGAAATCAATGAAAATAGCCTCAGCGCCGAAGTAATAGCTGAAATCCTTTTTCTTCGGTTTCATGGTGATCCCCTCATCCGTGACCGTAAGGTTTTTTATCTTTCCATTCTTCACGTAAAAATCCACCATGTTGCCACTCACGCTTCTTGGAGCTATGGTAAAGTCCATTTCGCTCTTTTTTCCCTCATTATAGGGATCGCTTCCCTTTTTCCACTTTATCACGGCCTTTGCGGAACCCGTGTTCTTATTCTTCTTAAATCCGATCTTGTAATCTTTCTTATATTCGTAGAGATCGCCCTTATAGACCACAAACCCTTCTTTTCCCGGGGTGAGCTTCTTTCCGGTGTAACGATATACCGGGGTTTCCGGATGGGCATCCTCATCCAGGGAGATCACCAGCACATCACTGCCGTCCTCTGTGGTATAGGTGTTATCACTGCTGTCATAGATGATCTCCGTGGTCCTGTCTCCGGGGATCCTGACGGGAATCTTCTTAACACTGTCATCCGAAACAGTATCCTTATCCTTTCCGGAGTCATCCGGGGTGTCGGGATCCTCCGGGTTGTGGGGATCGTCCGGATTGTCCGGATCATCCGGATTTTGGGGATCATCCGGATTGTCGGGTTCCTCCGGATCGCTTCCCGAAGACGTGATCTTAAATTCCCAGTTATCCCCTCTCAGATTGTGAGCCGAAGCGTATTTATCCGTGGCTGTTACATCAATACTGACCCTGTAGGTTCCGGCACTTACCGGAGCATCGGCCTTCCGGCTCTTATTGCCTTCTGAATCGGTATATTCGTAGAATACCGTTATGTTTCCCACTTCCTTTTCCTTTGACACAACGGTCGCCGCGTGGGGCTGTCCGTCATAGCTTAGGGAAGAGGGAGGGGTGAAGTTAAAGTCATCCGCTGTGAGCTTCTCCTTCTCCGAAGCCACATTTTTGGTATGGGCCGAAATACAGAAATTTCCGCCGCTAAAACCGCTGCCATACTTATCTTCCCAGCCCCCTTCCTGATTCGGATCGCAGTAAAAGCTCTGCCCCGGCTTGATACCGCTGGTTGAAAAATATGCGCTGCAGTCAGCCTCATATTCCACCAATCTGTCATCCGTAGTTACCACTA
>JAFVEU010000264.1 GCA_017475845.1 Lachnospiraceae bacterium
CTGCGCCTATGGATACCAGAAAGCTGAGGATGACCATAACCGGATCGTGCCGGATGAGCATGCGGGTCTTGTGGTGCAGGATATCTTTGCATGGATAAAAACAGGCATGAGCCTCGATGCGATCAGCCGTAAGCTGAATGAACAGGGGATAAAGTCGCCTATGGAGTATAAGCGCAGCAGAGGAGAGCATTACCGGAGTGCGTTCAGGAAGGACGACTGTGCCAGATGGAGTTCCCTGGCAGTCAGACGGATAGCTTCAAATCCCATTTACACGGGAACGTTGATCCAGGGTAAAAGGGCTACGCCAAACCATAAGATTAAGGTAGAGATCAACAAGGATCCGGAAAAGTGGGCGGTAGTAAAAAACAGTCACGATGCGCTTGTCTCACAGCGGGATTTTGAGGTCGTCCAAAGGCTCCTTCAGAAAGATATGCGGACGGCACCCGGACAGGAAGGGATATATCTCTTGTCCGGGATAGCCGTATGCGCGGATTGCGGAGCGCTTATGACCCGCAAGGTCAGCACCTCCTGTGGGAAGAAATATGCTTACTATATGTGCTCGGCGAATAAAAAGCGCAAGATATGCTCTCCCCATCGTATTCGCCAGGAAATTCTGGAGGAGCAGACCACAGAAGCCCTGCGGGAGACGATCGGACAGCTTGTGGAAGCGGGTGAAGTGATCCGTGAGGCCGGGGAAATGCAGAACAGTCGTATAGACAGGAAAAAGCAGATGGAGAGGATAAAATCCTGTGAAGAGGAAATAGACCACTATGACCGGATGCTTGTTTCCCTGTATGAGGATTACCGGGAGGGGATTGTCAGCAGGGAGGATTTCGGCAGGATCAGAGATTCCTTTGAAGCAAAGAGGAAGCAAAGCGAGCAGGCCATCATGAGACTGCGGGAGGAGTCGGAAAAAGAAGCCTCAAACAGGGACAGAGCGGCCGCCCTGATCGGGGAGTTTGGAAAGTACAGGAATATTACCACGCTCACAAGAACCATTGCAGTCAGCCTTCTTCAATCGGTGCGGGTTCATGAAAACGGATGGCTTGAGGTTATCATGGACTGTGACGACGAGATCAGGGATGTGATGGAGAGGGCACAGACGGTTTCCGATGAAAGGCAGGTGATATAGATGGCCAGAAGATCAAGAACAGCAGCGGAAGCAATAACGGAAACAGCGAAAGGAAAGACATACAGTAAGTACCATGTGGCGATCTATGCCCGCCTGTCAAAGGAAAAGGAAGAGACCATCGACCGGGGAACCATCGAAAATCAGATCAACATGGTGAAGGACTTCGTGTGCCGCCAGTCAGATATGGAGATTGCGGATATTTATGTTGACGATTCGGTCAGCGGGACAAGCTTTGACCGTCCAGGCTTTGACCGGCTGATCGCAGACATGAAGAAGGGACTCTTTAACACGATAGCCGTGAAAGACTTAAGCCGCCTCGGACGTGACTATATCGAGACAGGAAACCTGATAGAGCGGATATTTCCTCTTTTCGGGATCCGCTTCATTGCCATCACGGACGGTTATGATTCCGTTAAAGCTCCATCGGAGCTCATGGTGTCGGTGACGAATATTGCCAATGCACTGTATGCACAGGATATCTCCAGGAAGATCTGCTCTAGCAAGCGTACAAAGATGGAACAGGGAATTCCGGTAGGAACCGTGGTTTATGGATATCGGATAGAACGGGATGCTGCCGGGAAACGTATTATGGTAATTGATGATGAACCTGCGGAGGTTATCCGAGAGATATACCGCAGATTTATAGCGGGAGAGAAGAAGATGTCGATAGCGGCGATTCTGAATGGCCGCCATATCCCTACGCCTTTTCAGTACCGGTTCAGAGATCAGCCGGAGAAGCTTGCGGGAAATGAGCACCTGCAATGGACACTCGCAAATATCACAAAGATCTTGCAGGATGAAACCTATACCGGCAAGTATGTCATTGGCAAGGACATCAAGCGTCTATATCTCCATGAGAAAAGGCATATCGCGCCGGATTCGGAATGGCTGGTATTTGAGAACCATCATCCGTCGATCATCTCCAGGGAGGACTATGACAAGGCACAGGCGATGGTGGTAAGACAGGACTATGTCCGGCAGAAAGAAGAGAACATTTTTCGGGGGAAAGTGGTCTGCGGCTGCTGCGGTTCCGCATACTGTGTATTTAAGAATCATGGAGACAGATATTATATGTGCGCAAGGAAACGGAGATATGGCGCAAAGAACAGCGGGTGCAGCAGCAATTCTGTATCGAAGAAGTATTTCTATGACACAGTATTTGATGCGATACAGGATGTGATCCGCCTTCTCCTGGATGAAGAAGCTGCCATAAGGGTATATCAGAGATCGGAAAAAGGTAGTATGCAGCGAATGGCTTACCGGGAAAGCTTGGACAGGATCACATCGGAGATAAGCCGGTCGGATGAACTGAAAAACGGATTGTACGCCGATTTCTGCGAGGGCCTGCTGAGTGAGGATGAATATCTGACCATGAACAGGCAGTACACGGAGAAGGTCGATCTGCTGAGAAAAAAGCTTGCGAAAACGAAGGAATCCATAAAGAGATTCGATGCTCTTCCCATGGATAATGAAAAAGTAGGGCAGGCTATAAGAGAGTTTAAGGGAAAGAGAAAGCTGACAAAGCAGATGGTTGAAGCATTTATTGAGAGGATCACCGTATATGAAAACCGCAGGATGGAGATCCGTTTCGGGTTTGACGATGAATTAAAACTTCTGAACGGGAGCAAGAATTACAGGGAGGCTGCTGCACAATGAAAAGGAAAGCTGCTTTTTATATCAGGCTCTCGGATGCGGACGCGGGGGTTAAGAAAGGCTGCAAAGATGAGAGTAATAGCATAAGTGCACAGAGGGAGCTTCTTTATTCCTATGTCAGAAGTCATGAGGAGTTTGCGGATTATGAGATTTCCGAGTATTTCGACGATGGCATATCCGGCACCCGGTTTGAGAGCAGAGACAGCTTTGTCCGCATGATAGATGATGCAAAGGCAGGGATGTTTGAATGCCTTTTGGTAAAAGATTTTTCAAGATTCGGTCGGGATTATCTGGAGGTTGGAAACTACATGGAATTCGTGTTTCCACTGATCGGGATACGGTTTATCTCTGTCAATGACGGCTATGACAGTGAAAAAAGTGTTGGAATGACCGGTGGAATGGATGTGGCGTTTAAGAACCTGATCTATCAGTTATACAGTCGCGATCTTTCAAGAAAGGTAAAAACCGCGAGAAGAAACAGGAACCTTAACGGGGAATATACGGGAGCCTTTGTCGCTTATGGATACCGTAAGGATCCCTCTGACTATCATAAACTTGTGGTTGATGAAGATGAGGCGGTGATTGTCAGAAGAATATTTGAAGAAACTGCGCTTGGAAAGTCCGGCGGAGATATCGCCCGGGAGCTGAACGCGGAGCACATACCGACAAGACTTCAGAGACAGTGGAGTAAGAGCGGTTATGTACCATATCACGACCATGGGGATTATCTTTGGGACAGCTCCATCATCAACATGATCACACGAAACGAGGCGTATACAGGGGTGATGATCCAGAATAAATGCGAGGTGTATGGTTTTGGAGACAATAAGCGGATCAGGAAGCGCAGCAGGGAGGAGTGGAGCGTAGTTGAGGGCGGCATACCGGCGATCATCAGCCGCGACCTGTTTGAGAGGGCGAAAATCACCTGTAAGCCGGGGAGACGCGAACAAACTCGCGGGAAGCATAAGAACCTCTTAGAATGCCCCTATTGTGGAAGGAAGCTCCGCAAAACCCGATATGCCAGCAAATATGTCTGTCTCGTCCGAAACATGGACAAGAGTAGGTCCTGCGGCAGGATTATGATGCCTGTGGAGGATGCGGAAAAGGTTGTGCTTGATACTATCAAGGAGGCTTGCCGAATGCTGCTCTCGGAGAGGGTGATGGCCGAATATAAAGTGAATATGGAGATTGACCCGGTTGTGAGGATAAAAGAGTTGAAAAGAGAGCAGGAGAGGCTTGAATCTTCAGTCGTCAGACTGTACGAAGCGTATAAGGCCGGAGAACTCAGCAGGACAGAGTACATGGCAAGAAGGGAGAGGGATAAAGAGCGGGAAGCAGAGCTGGA
>JAFVEU010000265.1 GCA_017475845.1 Lachnospiraceae bacterium
CTGCGGTGCTTGCACGCTCGGCGTGCAAAAGCGCACCGGTCAAACGTCCCCCGGACGTTTCTGCGGCGCTTGCACGCTCGGCGTGCAAAAACGCGCCGGTCAAACGTCCCCCGGACGTTTGACCCCCTCAACGTAATCCATAAACTGTTCTGCTGTTCTGCCGCTCTTTCCTCCATGGGATAATTCCCACTTATTTGCCTCATAGAGAAGCTCCTCATCACTCATGGGGACCCCTCTCCTGTGGGCCAGTTCCAGAACGATATGGTCAAATTCCTTCTTGCCGGGCCTTCCGAAATAGATCTTTTCCCCGAAACGGGCCGACAACGACAGCTTTTCCTGCACCGTATCGCTCTCATGAATATCATCTGTTGCTTTACGATCCAGCTTGTCGGAAAAGCCCTCATGGATTAAATGACGCCTGTTACTTGTCGCATAGATCAGTATATTGTCCGGCTTTTTCTCCAGTCCTCCCTCGATGACCGCCTTCAGGTACTTATATTCCACCTCCGAATCCTCAAAGGAGAGATCGTCCATATAGATTATGAACTTATAATTCCTGTTCTTTATCTCCTTTACTATGTCATTTAAGTCCCTGAACTGATGCTTGAATATCTCTATTACCCTCAGCCCCTCCGGGAAGTATTCATTGAGCAGTCCCTTGATACAGGTGGATTTTCCCGTGCCCGCATCTCCGAAGAGCAGCACGTTATTGGCTTTTCTCCCCTGGAGAAAGGCTTCCGTATTGTCCTTAAGCTTCTTTTTCTGGCTCTCAAGCCCCACCAGGTCGTCCAGATGAACGTGCTTCACTCTTGTGATGGGTTCGATCACCACCTCGCCGGCATCATTGTGCCTTACCCTGAAGGCCTTGTGCTGTCCGTATTTCCCCACTCCGAAATCCCTGTAGTACAGACAGAGCTCTTCTAAAAACTCCCTGTCGGTCCCGGCCTTCGCAAGCTTCTCCGCAAGGCTCACTATCCTGTCTCTTATGCGCTTATTAAAGGTCTCCCCCTCATTATCTCCATGCTGCAGTCTGAAGTCCGATAAAAGCAGGGGAATGGAGGGACCCCAGTTCTTTCCCACTTCATAAAGATCGATCTTGAAAAGCTGCATGAATACCGCCACGTCATGGAGTGCCGCTTTCTCCAGCGTTCCGCCGGCCTTCCCTCTTTTTTCCGACTGCAGGGTAAAGGGATTCTCGTTATTTATCAGTGTATAGGATAAAAAGCAGTGCCAGAGATTCCCCTCAAAGCCGTATCTAACTGCAAGATTTATGAGATCCGACACCACCCTTGACGCCATCTCGCTGCTGCTCCCCTCGCCGTTTTCCGCAAGGCAGCACATATCCTTAAAAATATCCTCGTGTTTTAAATTCCGGTATAAGATCATCTCTTCCATATCAGTAATTCCCCAATATCCTCATGTTTCTGGTCTCTTCCCTGAGCCCCCTCAATGCATTTCTGGTGGCAGGATCCTTCAGGTTGCCTTCAAAATCTATAAAGAACCTGTATTCCCAGGGTCTGTCGGGAATAGGCCTGGATTCTATCTTTGTCATATTCCTGTCGTTATAGATGATATGAGACAGTATCCCGTAAAGAGACCCGCTCTTATGGGGTATCTCAAAGCAGATACTGATCTTTCCCGCATCCTCCACGAATATCTTCCTGTTTGTTACGATGATGAAGCGGGTGGCATTTCCGTCGCTGGAATTAATATCCCGCCTCAGGATCTCAAGTCCGTAGGTCTCCGCTGCCCTTTCTCCGGCAATGGCCGCCTGGTTTCTAAGCCCCTCCTCCCTGATCTTTGCCGCAGACATGGCCGTGTTCACATAGCTTATCTGCTTCCATGAGGGATGGGAGTCAAGGAAGGGAGCACACTGCATCAAAGCCTGGGGATGGGAAAAAACCGTATCTATTTCGGATTCCTGCACCCCCGGCAGGGCCATAAGGCAGTTATCAATGTTTATATACTGCTCCGCCACGATATAATTCTCAAATTCGGTTAAGAGGTCATAATTCGCGTTAACTATGCCCGAGGAACTGTTCTCTATGGGAAGGACTCCGTAGTCTGCCAGCCCTTCATCAATGATCCTCATGGCATCCCTGAAGGTCGCCGCGTTAATGGCCTCCACGTCATCGCCGAAAAACTCTCTCATGGCAGCCTCGGAATAGGCTCCGTTTATCCCCTGGAACACCACCTTCACATTCTCTGTTTCCAGCCTTTTTACCGGTATAAAGGCAGTATGGGCAAACATGCCCTTTTCTCCCATGAGGGCATACTGCTTCTTCCTGCTCATGGACATGAGCTGCTTAAATAACTCCGTCACACCGAGAGCATTGAAATCATTGTGGGTAAGGCTCCTTACCTTATCAAGCTTCGCATTCTCCCTCTCCTTATCCAGCACATTTTTCCCGTTGGCGATCTTATATTCCGCCACCTCTTCGCTGATCTCCATGCGCTCCTCATAGAGGGAAACTATCTTCTCATCAATCTCGTCTATTCTTTTTCTTAATTCGTTAAGATCCATCGGCTCTCCCAACTCCCCAGATAGAATGATACCACAATGAAAAAACCGCTACAACAAAAAACCCCGGTCTCCGATATGAAATACCGGAAACCGGGGTTAGTGAAATCACTTAACTTCCGCTTTGAGGGAGCTTCCGTCGCTGTCTATGAGGATCTCCTTCCCGGGAACAGCCTCTCCCGAGAGGATAAGCCTTGCAGACAGGGTTTCGACATTCTTCTGCATGTACCTCTTTAAGGGTCTGGCCCCGAAGACGGGGTCATAGGCGCTTTCGCCGATGAAATCCTTCGCTTCCTTCGTAAGGGAGATCTTCATTTCCCTGTTCTCTATCCTCATATTGGTCTCCTCGAGGATAAGGTCGATGATGCGGCCTATGTCGGCTCTGGTAAGAGGACGGAACATTATTATCTCATCCAGCCTGTTTAGGAACTCGGGGCGGAAATGCTCTTTCAGTGCGGCATTCACCTCGGCCTGGGCAGTGATGCTCACCTGTCCGTTTGAGTCTATGCCGTTAAGCAGGCTTTCGGAGCCCAGATTACTGGTCATGATAAGGATGGTATTCTTAAAGTCCACGGTACGCCCCAGGGAATCCGTGATCCGCCCGTCATCAAGCACCTGCAGGAGCACATTGAATACGTCCGGATGGGCCTTTTCCACCTCATCAAAAAGAACCACGCTGTAGGGCTTTCTCCTTACGGCCTCCGTAAGCTGTCCGCCCTCGTCATATCCCACATATCCCGGAGGAGCTCCTATGAGCCTTGATACGGAGAATTTCTCCATATATTCGCTCATATCTATCCTCACCATGTTGTTCTCGTCATCAAAGAGAGACAGGGCCAGAGCCTTTGCCAGCTCCGTCTTTCCGACACCCGTGGGACCAAGGAAAAGGAAGGAGCCTATGGGCTTTGTAGGATCCTTGATACCTGCTCTGGAACGTATAATAGCATCTGTTACTCTTTGAACGGCCTCATTCTGCCCCACTACTCTTTTCTTTATTTCCGTATCCAGGTTCAGTATCTTGCTCTTTTCCCCTTCTGTGAGCTTGGATACCGGTATCCCGGTCCACCTTGAAACAATGTCTGCGATCTCATCATCCGTCACTGCCTCATGAACCATGGAGAATTCCTTATTCTGGTTCTTCTGCTCCTCACTCTCCAGAGTCTTCATAAGCCCCGGCAGCTTTCCGTACTGCAGCTCCGAAGCCTTGGTGAGATCTCCGTTCCTGGTGGCTATGGCTATCTCGTTACGCAGGGACTCGATCTCCCCCCGGAGGGCGGAAACCCTGGATACCGACTCCTTTTCGTTATCCCACTCCGCCTTCTTCTTCGCAAACTGGTCCTTTACCTCGTAAAGCTCCTTCTGCAGGTCCGCAAGCCGGTTCCTGCTCTGGTTGTCATTCTCCTTCTTGAGGGCGTTCTCCTCGATCTGCAGCTGTGTGATCCTCCGGTTCAGCTCATCCAGCTCCTCCGGCAGGGAATCCAGCTCCGTCTTAATGGAGGCACAGGCCTCGTCCACCAGATCTATGGCCTTATCGGGAAGGAAACGGTCGCTTATGTACCTGTGGGACAGCTCCGCCGCCGCCACCAGTGCGGAATCGTTGATCTTCACTCCATGGAAGACCTCGTACCTTTCCTTTATTCCCCTTAGGATCGAAATGGTGTCCTCAACACTGGGTTCATCCACCATCACCGGCTGGAAACGTCTTTCCAGGGCTGCATCCTTCTCGATATACTTCCTGTACTCGTCCAGAGTGGTGGCTCCTATGCAATGGAGCTCGCCCCTTGCAAGCATGGGCTTCAGCATATTTCCCGCATCCATGCTGCCCTCGGCCTTTCCCGCGCCCACGATATTATGTATCTCGTCGATAAAGAGTATTATCCTGCCCTCGGACTTCCTTATCTCCGTAAGGACCGCCTTAAGCCTTTCTTCGAATTCACCCCTGTATTTGGCTCCTGCCACAAGGGCTCCCATATCCAGGGAAAAGATTTCCTTATCCTTAAGGCCTTCCGGCACATTGCCCCGCACTATCCTCTGGGCCAGGCCTTCTACCGCCGCTGTCTTTCCCACGCCGGGTTCCCCGATGAGCACCGGGTTATTCTTGGTCTTTCTGGACAGTATACGGATCACGTTCCTTATCTCGTTGTCACGGCCCACCACCGGATCCAGCTTCTCTTCCCTTGCTCTCTCCACCAGGTTAATGCCGTATTTTGACAGGGTATCATAGGTGCTTTCCGGATTGTCGCTCACCACCCTCTGGTTTCCCCTGACCTCCTGAAGAGCAGATAAAAACCTGTCCCTGGTGATGCCGTATTCACGGAATATCTCCTTTATCTCCTTATTGGGATACTTTATCATGCACAGAAGAAGGTGCTCCACGGAAACGTACTCGTCCCCCATGGCCTTTGCCTCATCCTCCGCATAGGTCATTACCTTATTCAGGTTCTTTCCTACAAAGGAGTCTCCTCCCTGTACCTTCACAAGCTTTTCCAGGCCTTCCCCGACCCTGTCCAAAAAGCTCTGCTTATCGATCCCCATTTTTTCAACCAGCTTTAATATCAGGGAATCATCTATGGTAAGGAGTGAAAGAAGAAGGTGTTCCTGTTCAATTTCCTGATTTCCGTAATCCATGGCCACCTTACGGCAGTTATTTATGGCCTCCATGGAACTCTGGGTAAATTTGCTAATATTCATAACCTTCACCTCCTTATACAACTGATCTTATTATATTTCTTGTAGTATAACAGATTTTGTTAGCACTGTAAAGAGGTGAGTGCTAATATTTCGGAATAACCTCGAAGACCCTGTTACCCCTTACGTTTTTTCGATAAATCTCAGGGAAAAAACGCTGAATAAAG
>JAFVEU010000266.1 GCA_017475845.1 Lachnospiraceae bacterium
CCGGGTTTCCTTAAAAGAAGCAAAACAAAACGTTATATCCACAGGTTTACCCATGCTGTCAGTGATTCCGGGGTGAAGATACCCATGCTTCGGAAAATAGCGTTTGTCCAGCTGGATAAAGCCCTTGAACAGTTTCTCAATAATACCTATAATAAGGACGAAGATCTGTTTCTTCTTTCGGAATTGGCGATGTTAGCGGATGTGAATAATGAATCCGTAAAGGAGGCTGTCATGAAACAGAATTCACTTAAGGAATTGTACTGCGATGCGGAAAAGTTTTCCCAGAATATCGATGTTCAGTTAATGCTCCTGGCTGAAGAATTTGCAGAGTATGACAGACAGAATGCATTGAATAAAGCAACAGAAAAAGGCATAAAAATAGGCGAAAAATCCGGCGAAAAGCGTGGCGAAAAGCGTGGCGAGAAGCGCGGGATAACTATCGGTATCAACAAGATCAACGATCTGTATTCATGGCTCTATTCCAACGGCAGGGAAGCAGACGTAAAAAAAGCATTAACTGACCCGGCTTTCATGAAAGAACTACTAAAGGAATACAACAATTTCACCCCCATCAATTGATAAAACTGTTGATACATAAGGAAAACACCCGGCAGGGTTCCGCTGTATGATGCGGTAAGCTGCCGGGTGCTGTTGTTTATTTATTCGACTTTCAGGGTAGTCTTGTATTTTTTCTTTGAATTATACTTCCTGTTCTCCGGATTTCCGTATACCGCTATGATCTTTGTGGTACCGGTGCCAACGACTGTTATCTTTCCGGTCTTCTCATCCACCATTGCTACCGATGGTTTGCTGGATATCCATTTGTTCGGAGCAAATGTAGTCATACTGATAAAGCTGTGTCCGCAAAGTTCTGCTCCCACGGAAGCGTATTCTTTCTTTTTCATCTGCGGAACCTGCACAAACATCTCAACGGGTTCACCGAGCCTTATCCATCCGCCGTCATCCGACTTCTGCTCCAGGAAGATATTGATCCTTCCCCTTTTTTTCGGCTTCAAGTAACCCTTCTTATCCACAGTGGCAATGGATCTGTTATCCGTGGTAAAGCGATGGTTTACAAAGGGATCAAAGCCGTCCATGCTCACATAGCTGCTGAATTTCTTTGAGATCTTAACCGGAACCGCACCTATTGCTGTGGTGGATCTCATAACATCAAATTCGTAAGGGGCGGCATCGGCCGGAAGCTCCCCTATATCATATGCTTCCGTTTTATGGGCAGGGGCAAAGGGATCCACGTAAGGACTTGAAACGGTAGCCGGGACGGTATCGGATTGCTCATCTCCGGAACCGTATTCAAAGAACTCAAGGGGATTAAGCGAATGCTTTATGTAACACAAATACGAATATGACAAAACGAAACTTCTGTATTCCAGACTTCTCCCATCTGAAGGGATGTACCATTTGAGGCTGTAATCCAGTCTGTCTCCGGGACGGATATTTTCAAAGAACTGTTCTTTTTCCGCTCCCCTCAGGGTCCTGTTATTCTTGATGATATTTACCCGGAACCTCTCTCCGTCCCCAAGGCTTCCGACAGGGATCTTCTCCGTCTCATTCTTCACTGCATATACATTTGACATAAAGTCATGTTTTGTACGGTCATAAGAAGCACCGGTAGCACTGGCGACTTCCCTGAAAGGTTCGATGACCAGCCTGTAGGAATTCTTACGGACCGTAAATTCCCAACATCCTGTCAGACTGGTATGATCATCCCAATCCGCATACTCAGAAGGAACAGCTTCGACTCTTATTGTATTTCCCTCTGCTGCAAGGGCAGCTTCGACTGCCGAATCGTCATTATAGTCGATCTTAACATCGTTGTTTCCGCTTGCCGTACGATAGTATACTCCTTCAATTACCATATCGTCGCTGCTCCAGGATCCATCTCTTTTACCGTCACTCATTAAGTATGCGTGATCCTTAAGGATCTTCCTGAACTCACCGGCTGAGGCACCCATACGGATCTCATTTACATCCATGCCTAATGATGTATAACTAATAAAAAATAACTCTGCCGTTACTCCTGCAAGATCGATATCAAACCAATCGGTAACGTCAACAACCCTGCGTTTTCCACTCATATTCATAGTGTACATCCTGAGATTAAAATCCTCATAGGCATTAAGGATCTGTTCTTCACCGGGTTTAGGGTCCTTAAGCTTTTCAGCTCCTTTATCAGTAAGGATCAAATAAGGAACACAGCCGTTATAATTGGAAGAATAAACCATGTCATTTACCCCCCATGGTATTGATCTGTCCTTAACATCGTTAAAAAAAGCCTCGGTGAGGTAACAATTGTAATATCCCCTGATGGTTTTCTTTGTTATCTGTCCTTTTTCTATCCTCACGCCATGAACGGTACCCTCATATCTGTCATAAGCATCCGATTCCGTGGGGGAAATGAGAGATTCCCGGTCTTTCTTTACGGAGAGAACAATATCAACGTCTATGGTATCCCCCGGCTTTAATCCCGCAATAGATGCATCAACAATACTACTGTAGCCCTTACCGTTATACTTAATAGCTGATGAATTATCCGACACCTTGATCTCACAATCCGTCACATTCCTGCCCTCATAATCCGTAACGGTCCAGTCGAAATCGTCAGGATACACAAGATCTCCTTCAACTTTATATATACCCACAAATCCGTAGCCGGTTTCTCCCAGTATCTCAGGCTCCTTCTCTTCCACGACTCCTGCCGGATAAGCAGCAATAGCAGTAGTGCTTTCAGCAACGACCATTACTATGGTTAGCAAAAATGCCAAAAGACTGCGTCTTCTTCTTTCCATACCCAACTCCCTCCTTAAGCCGGACTACACCCAAAGCCAAATGGTTTTTTGAACAGGTTCAAACGCCATTTGTTCTTCTGGCGCTTGTATCATAATAATTATATACCTCTCCGAAGTGTTTTTGAATATTTCGCAAATAACAATTCTGTAAATCTTTAACCCAAAATACTATTATTCCCCCTTCAGGCTGTAAAAACCTGTTGAAAATAAAGCCAATGCCAGAGGAGTAACACAGAGAGAAGAATCATTTATCAGTCCTGCCGCCATAAAAGATATAAGAGATGCACTTAAAGCAGCAGCAATGATCCTTTCCCCTTTGTCCCGCTCCGGATCTCTTTTAGCTAAAATCCTTAAAGAGGTTATAAACAGCTGTCCTGCCATAAAGAGCAGGACAAAAAGAAAGGGAAGCCCCAGCTGAAGGGCAGTCTGAAGATAGAAACTATGCGGCTTCAGCACAAGCTCTTCATAGGGAAGTCCCGAACGAAGTATCTTCTCAATATCATTCTGTGGAAAGATAAAGGGGAAGGCATCAGGGCCGCAGCCAAAGAGCCAGCATTTTTTTAATAACGGTAGTGATCTATCCCAGATATATCCCCTTCCATGAAGGAAGCCCTCCCGTTCAGTAAAAAGCCCTGCAGTCTCGGCAGGCGCAAGGTCCACAAGCTTTCCGTAAGCGTTCATGGAATGGCAGCTGCCCTTTTCATCCTGTCCAAAATAAAAATCCCTGTCAGCTAAATGGACCAAAAAGCCTCTTTCCCCGCTCTTAAGCTCCATGGGATTAAAGTGAAAGTCCTTAAAAGCACTGTCCTCCGGAAGCATGGCCACAAGGGTGTTTCTCTCCGGATCGCCCTCATAGGGTATCTTTTCTCCATCCTCGTTTAATATAGTGAATTCTTCATATCCGTATTCATCAAAGTCTTCCCGGATAAGGATCTTCTCATTACCTGCGGAAAATTCCGCATATCTTCCCCCCGTCCGCAGACTTAAGTCCCCGAATCCCGAGGGAGAATATGAAGTTTCATAGAGTATCAGGACAAGGATAAGGGCAACAGATACAAGGATCCCGGTCATAATAGCGATCTTCCTTTTGTCCTTCCCGAAGAAAAAGAGACAGATCCCGGATATCAGGCCTGTGGCTGATCCAGCCATTCCTGCCGCAGAGCCGGAGAGAAAAAGAAGGATCACGAGAAGTATGGACAGGAATAGAAGCAAGCGCCACCGGACAGTGGGATTCTTTTCAAAAAAGCCCATGATCATGATGATAAACACCGGAAGAAAGACCGCCCCATAGCTTCCCACATAATCAGGATTGTAGAGAGATACCGCCACCGGGACTCCTCTTAACGCCTGGGTCATTCCCCAAACGCATGTTATAAAAACGTTTATACATATACATCTCATAATGAGGAGTAGTTTACTGTCCCTGTCTCCGGGACTGTATTTTACTATAAGCCCGGTTCCGTAAAATACGATGATATAGGAGACTATAACGGGAAAGGGCTCAAAGAGCTCGTTCGCTCCCCTTAAGGAAACGGTTTTATTAACTGAAAAAACAAAGGAAAGGATCAGAAACAGGAAAAGCACTATCCCCGGCATAAACTCCTTAAAGGTCAGGGAATGCCTGAAACGCAGGAGAAGGGTAATAAGGATCCACACGGATATAAAAAGAAGGAAAAAGACCTTCACCACCAGAAACTCATCATATTGAAGGGCATTATCCGGAGCAAAATCGAAACCGGCATAGCGGTTCCCTGCCATAAGCGGAAGCTCTGCCAGTGAATAGAACAGAAACAATATACAGACAGGCAGCATATCCCGTATCGGGACCTTGGTTCTCTTGGCTTTTTTCATATCTCTCCCGGCCTTCGGATATCACATCCCCTGTAACAGTTCAACGAACTTGTCCTCGGACAGGGGAAGGGAATAGAGGAAGCCCTGGAGGAATTCCACATTGAGCTTAAGGAGCCTGTTCTTCTGCTCCTCTGTTTCCACGCCCTCCACAACAACGGTAAACTTAAGCTCTTTAAGCATACGGATTATATGGCTTAAGATGATATCCTTCTTCTCCTCCAGTCCGGCCTGCCACAGCATCTTCCGGTCTATCTTTATGGAAGTGAAGGGATGCTTGATCAGGTTTTCAAAATCCGTGTCCCCTTCACCGAAATCATCCAGGGAGATAAGAAAACCGCTCTGCCGGAGACCTTTTACAGCCCTTTCAAGCATTTCCTCATTATAGGAAAAAATATCACTTGATATTTCAAGATTGATCCTTCTGGTATTGGTGCCGTATTTGCCTGCGATATCCGTTAAACGGCGGGCCAGGTTCTCGTCCATACACTGCACAGAGGACAGATTCACGGAAATAAAGTCCATGCCGTACTGCTCCGGATGCTGCTCCGCCACAAAGGCGCAGACCTTCTCGAAGACTATATCTCCTATCTTTCCTATCACACCCATGTGTTCAGCCACACGTATGAATTCCTCGGGAGGAATGGCTCCTATCACCTCATCGGTATATCTGACCAGTGCCTCTGCCGAACGGAAGGATCCGGTATTCGTGTCAATGATGGGCTGATAGCACACTGTCATATCCCTGCTCCTCAACCCACGCCTTATGGCCTCCTCCACGCTTTTCAGCCTCTTTTCGCTGTTTATGCCGTCCACCACATACACAGGTTCCTTTATAAGGGGATTGTAACCGGAACCGGCTATGGCCATGAGCTGATCCACGTTCATTACCTTGTCGGGAATGGTGGTAACGCATATCTGCATGGGAACGGCAACATTCATTCCCGGAACATCCCATTTCTTATTAAAGCGCTGTCTGATGGTCTCGGCCATTTCCACCGCCTTCTTCTCCGACATGTTATAGAGGAGCATGGTTATGATACCGGAGGAGGGATAATAGATATTGCAGCCCTGTCCCCCGAGAAAACGGAGATAGGAGGTTATGCCCCTTATAAGCTCAAAGACGTTGCTGCGTCCGAAGATGGAGAAATAATAATCCATGTTCGGGATCTTTATGGATATGACCGAGGAAGTATAACGGCCGGTATATAATATTTCCGCTTCCTTTATGAGAGCGTATCCCGTCATGGCACCGCTCTCGTTGTCAAATAAAGTATTGGCGTTCTCTATGGCGATGAAGACCCCAAGTGCACAGAGAGTCTGCAGATAAAGAGCAGCCCTCAGATAGGGATGGGTGGCTGAGATCAGGACACTGGCTGCACTTCCGCCGTAAAAGATCCAGGTATATATGAGATTATCCCCCAAAGCCCTCCGGTACCTTATAAGGACATAGAGGGAGATAATAAAATAGATCACCACCACATAGAAGTACAGATTGTATAAGGGTCCCCGGATATAGTTCCCGTCCCGCTCCAGAACGTATAGCTGCTTCTGCAGTACCGGGATTACGGAAAATATGATGAGTACGGCCTCGGGAATGAAAAAGATCATCTTCTGCCGCTTTGTCATCAGATAGTTGGTCCTTGTCATGTGGATTATGTACATGGTGTACATGCAGGCAAGGGAATTGTGGATTATATGGGACAAAAAGATGCTCACTGTCTCAACATAATAATTGAAGCAGGAGGGATCATTACGCATGACCACCTGTATAAGATCCATTATGGCCGTGATATGCAGGAAATAGATGATGCCCATGAAAAGCTTGCTCATATTCCTGCCTTTTCTTCTGGAACGGAAATAGATTATCAGCAAAAACAGCGAGAGAAAGATGGCGCTGATATCAAAATTTATGTTATATCTTCCATCAGGATACATATACGCAATACCCCTCTTATGGCATATCGGGCTACTCTAACAACGACGGTATCATTATACCCCAAAACAACACTGAAAAAAATCCTTTTTTTATGATAAACAGTTAGGATATAATACCATTATGCTTCCCGAAGAATTTTTGAAACGAATGAAGGACAGTATGGACCCCGAGGAGTTTTCTCTGTTCTTAAGGTCCTTTGAAGAAGAAGCCCATAAATCCTTAAGGATAAACGGCCTGAAAAAGACCTTAAATCCTCTCCTTCCGGAGCTTGAAGCCGCCTTTTCCCTTGAAAGAGTACCCTGGTGCGAAAAGGGATATTATTATGACAGGAAGACCGATCCCGGAAAGCACCCCCTGCATGAGGCAGGACTCTACTATATCCAGGAAGCAAGCGCCATGGCCCCGGTAGGGTGGCTTGACCTTAAGAAGGGACATAAGGTCCTTGATCTCTGCGCAGCTCCCGGAGGAAAGAGCACTTATATAGCGGATGTTATGGAAAATACCGGTCTGCTGGTTGCCAACGAACCCGTAAAGAAACGGGCAAAGATCCTCTCCCTTAATGTGGAACGTCTGGGGATATCAAACACCCTTGTAACAGATGAGACTCCCGAACGACTGTCCACGCTCTTCGGGGCATTCTTTGACAGGATACTTGTGGATGCTCCCTGTTCGGGAGAAGGAATGTTCCGCAAGGAGGGTCCCGCAAAGGAGGAGTGGAGTCCGGAAAACGTGAAAATGTGCGGGGAAAGACAGGATAAGATCCTTTCCGAAGCCGCAAAAATGCTGGTTCCCGGCGGCATCATGGTCTACTCCACCTGTACCTTCTCAAAGGAGGAGGATGAGGGCAGCATTGAGAGATTTTTAGCGGGAAATAAGGATTTTTCCCTTATGGACCCGGAGGAGATACGCCCGTTACACGGATCCTGGACGAAGACTTCCGTAAACACCGGTTCCGGAAGCCCCGGTTCAGCCGTGAGGATCTGGCCCCACAGAGCAAAGGGGGAAGGGCATTTCTTTGCCGTACTGAAGAGAGAGGGGAAAAGTCCGGAGGGCATGAGAAGGATCTCCGGCAGCGGAAGCTTAAAGCCTGCCTCTCCCGGAAGCGTTAAGCTCTTTGAAGACTTCCGGAAAAGCTTTATCCCGGGATTCAGCCTTAAGGGCGGCATCATCCATTCCTTCGGAGACCAGCTCTATCATTCGAACGAGGATATGCCCGGCACGGACCACCTTAAGGTGCTGCGGCCCGGTCTCCACCTGGGAACCGTAAAGAAGGACCGTTTTGAGCCCTCCCACGCTCTGGCCCTTTTCCTTTCCCCGGACATGGCTTCCATCCGCTGTACCATAGAAAGCAGGGAGGAGGCCCTGAAATACCTGAAGGGAGAAAGCCTTCCCGCTGTTGCCGGGATGAATAACGGATGGTGTCTTATGGACTTCATGGGCTGCTCTTTAGGCTGGGGAAAGTCAGACGGCAGGATAATAAAGAACCATTACCCCAAGGGGTTAAGGTGACAGGCCGGATAGGATCTGTCAAATACAAAGAAAGGAAAGGTTTTTAAAATGAGTGAAGAAGAAAAGAAGGCAGTTGACAACCTGAATGAAAAGGACGCAAAGGAAATACTTAAGGAGCTATTGGAATTTGAAAAAAGGGAAGCCAGATATCAGAAGTTCACATCCATCCTGATCTTCTGCCTGGTGGTCATCATGGGCATCGTTTCCTTTATGATAGTCCCCGTTGCAGTGGAAACCCTTAAGACCGCCAATACCACCATCGTAATGGCTCAGGATGCGCTGGCAAAGATAAGTGCCGAGATGGACAACATAAACAACATGGTATCCTCCATCACAGCCACCAGCAACAACGTGAACAGCATGGTGGAAGCCAATTCCCAGGATCTCACCAATGCGGTCAAGGATCTTTCTTCCATAAACTTCGAGGGATTGAATCAGGCCATAAACGATCTTCAGGCAGCCGTAGGCCCCTTCGCCAAAATGACAAGACTATTTGGGTAAAACGTCCGGTGGACGTTTTACGGGCACGCTTTGACGCACCGAGTGCGTCAGTGCCCTGGCACAACGTCCGGTGCAAAACATGCCGGTGGCATGTTTTGAA
>JAFVEU010000267.1 GCA_017475845.1 Lachnospiraceae bacterium
ATGTCTCTGCAATGCCAAGCGTTTTTGCATCCGAGAAAGACAGGATCATCGGCTCCACAAGTATCTGAAGAATACCCATAAACATAGTAATAGCCGAAGACACCATGATCAGTAAAAAAACTCCTTTGTGGCTACGAACCGCATTCCATCCCTCTTTTAAGCTTTCCCCAAAAGATTGATTCTCGTCACTTACCTTGGCGGTAATCCCTTTTCTAACGATAGCTGTAGCCGTGACTGTCACAAAAAATGTACATATATCGATAATAAGCAGAAGCGATATATCACTCACTCCCAATAAAAATCCCGCTATTATAGGTGAAAACAGATATCTTGCACTGCCTGCCAACGACACAAGACCGCTTGCCTTTGAGAATTCCTCTTTAGAAAGAATATCGGTTATCGTAGCCCTGTAAGACGGCTCCAAAAGGGATGAGAATACAGCACTTATGAATACGCCTATGCATATCTGTACGAGGCTTGCTCCCCCTCGCATCATACATATAAGGATATAAAGTATCCCAAGCCCTGAACACCCATCTCCGATCATCATAAGAAGCCTTCTGTCATAGCGGTCTGCCAGCACGCCTGCCGGAACACTGAGCAGTAATGTCGGAAGAAACCCAAGTAAAGTCACCAGTGCCATCCCCGCCGCACTTCCGGTCTCCTGAAACACATACACACTAAGCCCGAAGCTTGTCAGACCACCGCCTATGGACGATATAAGCTCTCCTGTCCATAAAACCAAAAATTTCTTAAACCCTGAGCTCATATTACTCATCCTCTCCGAAGCGTGTCTTAAGAAGTCTTCCGACATGATCCGTCTCAAAGAACATCTTTTTATTACACATCACTATGATCACCGTTGCTATAATAACAACGATAGTTTCCACGCATTTAGTTTCCGGAGTCATTGCGATCTTTTCCTGCATAAAGTTCACGAACAAGTGAAAGATCATGCATGCTAAGATCGACCTGTCACTTACGAGATACACCCATGTGATGATATATCCGAGCGGGATTCCGCTTACAAAGAAATTGATGACATATAAAGGATTTACCATGAGCCCTGCCTGATATGTCCCCTCGATAAAGATAAGAGGCAAATGCCAAAGCGACCACAACACACCGAAAAGCAGCGATTCCCAAAACCAGTTCATGTACTGACCTATGGAATCCTCACAATAACCCTTCCATCCTACCTCTTCTATTATGGAAGCAACTGTTATAGTCACAAAGGCGGTACCTATGCCTACTCCGGTAAATGAGAAATCTTCTGTAAAGGAAAATTGCTTTAACGATTGCCCGAACAGAAGCGAAAGCAGGATAGAAAAAAATACGATCAACGCAAAAACAACAACTGCCCAAAATACATTGACCCATTTTACTTTATAAAATCCTATGATCTTATCCTTAAGATCCTTTTTTAATTCAGCGTTCCCGGATACAAGCACAAATGCCGTGGAAACTACCGCAGGAGCTATGAGTCCGACCAGCATAAGCACAGAGCCTGCCGTCTCGGGAACAAAAATCGCCGGTATCCAAAAGATCCATGTGAAGAAATATGCACATATAAAGAAAAGCACCGGTCTGTATTTATATTCATCTTTATCTTTTGTGGGTTGCAAATTTTTCATCTTGTCCTCCCGATATCAATTCAGCGATAAAACTCATAGTTCCACCATTAGCTCCGAGTGTCTTCTCAACCACATCTATATACACTTCTACATCTCTGTCAGTGAAAATCCCATCATCAAATATATGCTGACTAATGATAAGAAGCATCCTGACTCTCTCCTCTATGTTGGTACACTCAAATATTCCTTGCGATATCCCCTCCTTCACAACCTCCGTCAGAAGAGGAACAGCTTCCTCCGCAATACGTCTGTTTACCTTCTCGTGCATAACGATATTTTCCGTCACATCAAGGGCTTTTGCGATAACCTGCTCATCCTGTGCAGGGCGAAGAGAATAAATGACTGAGACCAGCTTCTGCGGTACCGGCAAAGAAGTCTCCAGAACCGCTTTAGCCCTACCGACCTCTTCTTCGATCATCATTTCTATTACAGCCTCCAGAGTCGCTTCTTTGCTCTCGAAGTAATAATAATAGGTCCCCTTTGCAATACCGGCTTCGGCAATGATCTCATCAATACTTGTGTTCTCATAGCCCTTTTCTATGAACATCCGGTATGCAATCTTTAGAAGTTCCTGTTTTCTTCTTTCTCCCTTCTTCATATCCTATCCTTTCTTTGAATCATTCCCATAATCGACCAACGGTCGATTATATAATATAGGCGTGTTGATCGCTTGTCAATACTTTTTCGACTTTTAGTCGATTTGTTTTCAACAAAAATGCCTGCAGTTCTCCGATTTCTATCAGATAACTACAGGCATTCCGTCAAACTCCCCCGCCAGAGCAGCAATGATCAATACTCATCCCCTCATTTTATTGTATAGCTTAGGAACTTTGTTCCACGGTAGTTGTTCCGGCCCCGGATGGTGACACCGGTTTCACCCGGAGTATAATCAAAATCACTCTTCTTCGGGTTCTTCTTAGACTTCATGCCGAAGCTCTTTTTCCGTTTGAGGTCTTTCCGCCCGGGTCCGCCATATGCTTACTGCCGTCAAAATCGATGATGTAGCTGTATTTTAAGTATAAGTCAGCATCTGCGAGCTTAAAGGTTATGCTCTTTGCATCGCGGCTTACAAGAGAAGCCTTCGCTTTTCCTCCCTTACTGCCTAAGTAATCGGCGGCATCCGCGGATCCCGGGAATTCCTGTCCGTCATCGGACACGATGGTCACCCTTCCATTGACCTTGGTCGGGTCGTATGCCCCGGGATCAGGTCTGTAGACAAGTGCCACCTCAAAGGAGGTTCCCACAGGCTCATTATGCACCTTATCCACATCCTCATCCGGATGGATGAAGAAGAAGGGCGGCAGACCGGTAAGGTCTGAGAGAGTGCTTCCCCGTTTAAGCTTAAGGGCACGGATGACAGCCATATCCTCCTCTCCCGGTGCGAGTCCCGGTCCGAACACCCTGACCTCTCCATATACCGTAAGAGGGCGGAATTTCGTGCTGTCCGGGTTATAAGTGAGCTTTATGGTACGAAGGGATCCGGGCTCGTTATCTATGATCATCTCTTCCGTTTCCTTATCCGGGAAGAGGACTCCCTCCGGAAGCTGATCCTTTATGGTCACAAGCTTCTCACCCTTTGAGATAAAGAGGTTATTAAGCATATCCTGATACCCCTCCGGCAATACCGCTATGGGAAGAGCATCATCACCAAGTACCGTTACCTCCCCCTCGGTCCAGGTATCCTGATATGTATCGGGATCCGGGTTATAGATAAGGCTTATCCGGAATTTAGACCCGGCGGGATCGGTTATCCTCTTATCCAGAGGGATCTCATTATCCTCCGCGTAGGTAAAGTCTGCAGGGATCTGGGGAAGAACCTCGCTCCTTAAGGTCTCACCCCTCTTTATGGTCAGTCCGTCAATAGCAGCCCTGTCTCCGTCAGAAATCACCGCATACTGCTTTTCAAAGTAGTAGCGAAGCACCTTGATATCGCTTGGCTGCTTGCCCGGCGTCAGACCTGCGATCTGTATAATGGCATCCTTTGTGCCGTCAAGAAGGATCTCCGTTTCCTCTGTATCCTCCGACCCCTGAACGTACTTTATTGCACCGCTGTCCGGAATATAGCTCTTCTTCGACTCATCATAGGTGAAGGAAAGGGGTATCGTGTCATAATCCTTCTCCCAGTCTTCGACCTCCATCAGAGTATAGTAAACCTCCTCATTTTCCTCACCGGGAGACAGGTGTATCTGCAGGGACTCACCGGGATCCGGCTTGTATACCGTTCCCTCGTCGGGAGAGGCGGAGGGATATGCTGAATGCTCTGCTCCCGGCACAAAGATCTCTGCCGTTACAGGTATATCCTCATCCCCGGGGATATCATACAATTCTCTGTAGAGCTCAGTATCAACCGCGTCCTTTTCTCCTTCCACCATACCGCCTGATCTGAGCTTTGGAATAATGAGGCTCCCGGTAACGGTTGCGATCTGATCATTAAGTGAATCCGGCACAAAGTCTTCCACCTTCGCATTATCCCAGTCAACTTCCATGGAGCTGATGCTGAGGTCATCCACCCATACCGTGACGCTATTGGCAGAATCCTTTAGAAGCTCTGTAAGAGACGCCTTATTCTTTTCCTTGCCCTCAGGCAGGGAGAAGGAGCCTGCACCTTCCACACTTAAGAGCCGGGCAGCTTCCGTTGTTCCGTAGAATGCGTATAGCAGTGCACCTGATTCTTCGCCTGTTTCAGGATCATATTCACCTTCCCTGAATCCGATGAGACCGGTTTCTTCATCAACCTTTTCGCCCTTCTCATCATAAAGATCAAAACCGCTGGTCCAGTCTTCATCGTCAAAGCCGAAGTCATACCAGGCATCGGACAGTATGATATCCGGTGCTTCGGTAAAATCGGTCCCTCCGGCCCTGTCGTACTTAAGGCCGTTTAGGCTTAAGGACAGCATGGCGCCGTAGTTGGTACTGCCCATAGTCATGCCTGTTACGGGTTTCTGTTCTTTTACTTCATTATAAGGATCATCGCCGTACCAGGTCAGCTTAACCGAGTCGGTATCTATGGAAACAAGATCCTCTCTGTCAGCGAGTTTAACCTTAAGAGCGGTGACCTTTTCCGGAAGGTCAGATCCCGTTTCCGGGGTCTCCAGATGAACCTCACCTTCAGGCTCCATTACTATGCTGTATATGGCCTGGGGCTCTATGGCGTCATCGCCTTCATACTCCGCATGCCAGAAAACATTGGGACCGGAAACAGTGGCTCCGTAGGGTACTTCTCTCCACTCATTAAAGATATGGGCGGCATTCTTCAAAGCCTCTTCACAGACATCCGGATCAAATAATTCATCGTAATAGTACGGAGTACCGTCCCATGCGATAATGTAGGGCGCACTGAAAGATACCTGCTGTCGTGCTTGAAAAGAATATTGAATAATATTGAATTATATGTATAATTATTAAAAAGGGACTACATTGTGGAGGGAAAACAAATGAGAATTCTCGACTATATCAACAAGGAGGAGTATCAGGAGATACAAGACCTGTTTTCTGATGCAACAGGACTTGCGGCTATTTCGTTGGGTGATGATGGAAATTATATTTCCGAGGGAAGTAATTTCACAGATTTCTGTATGAAGTACAACAGAGGATGCCAGAGGGGTCGAGAGAGATGTGAGAAAAATGATGCTGAGGGTGTTGGCTGCTACTACTGTCATGCGGGGCTCATGGATTTTGGAGAGGACATCGTGATAGATAATGAAGTGGTGGGCAGAGTGATAGGAGGGCAGGTGCTTCCCAATCCCCCGGATGAGGGCAAATTTAAGGCATATGCTGAAGAATTGGGAATCGACCCCGATGAATACTGGGCTGCGGCTCAGAAAGTTCCTGTACGGACGGAGAAGTCCATTAAGGCAGCTGCAAAGCTTTTGGGACTTATGATCAACAAGATAGTGGAGGGTGCATACTTTGGAAAAAGAAATGCCAAGGTATTAGAAGTCATAAAGCCGGAGATAGAAAAATCCACGAGTGTTGTAAATGATATTACCGAAAGGGCAAAGAGACTGGAGGAAATTGCGTCACGCCAGAACATACTCACACTGAATGCTTCAATTGAAGCGGCCAGAGCGGGAGCAGCAGGCGCAGGATTTGCTGTTGTTGCCACCCAGATGGGTGAGATGTCAAAGTCCTCAGG
This sequence comes from Lachnospiraceae bacterium, assembly GCA_017475845.1. Classification (GTDB taxonomy): domain Bacteria; phylum Bacillota; class Clostridia; order Lachnospirales; family Lachnospiraceae; genus NK4A144. The sequence goes on from JAFVEU010000267.1 coordinate 5,770, forward strand.
GGTGATTTACCGCGATATAGAAGAGGATGCCAATAATCTGAAGGATTATATACATACAATGAACGGGGTTTTACACAAGAAATAAGACGTACTTTATAATTACTCCGCTATTCAATAGGGTTCGGGGTCTTTAAGGAAATCCCGGACCCTTTTCATTTCCAGTTCGTGCTTTTCCTCAAGCCTGGAAGTCTCATCAGCCAGGGCATCTTCATACTTCATGTACTCGACACCCGACTCCTTTAAGAGCTGTAATCCGAGACCCGTGGGATATTCCCCCTTGAAAATAACCTTCTTTATACCTGACTGTATTATATGGATACAGCAGAATACACAGGGCTGGGTAGTCACGTAAAGCGTGGAGCCTTCGCAGCTCGTTCCGCGTCTTGCGCACTGGTCTATGGCGTTGGCCTCGGCATGCCCCGCGCGGCAGAGCTCCAGCCCCTGTCCCGAAGGGATCCCTCTTTTCTTCCGGATGCAGTAGCCTATATCCGTACAGTGTATGGCACCTGTGGGAGCACCGTTATATCCTGTGGCGATTATCCGTTTATCCCTGATGATAACGGCACCAACCTGCCGGGAGAGACAGGTACTGCGTATTTTGCTGTCTTCGGCGATCTCCATCGCCCATTCTGTAAATAATTTTCTGCTCATAGTCATAGTATACTCCCTCACTTGCAGAGAAGATAGTAAATGGTTACAATCCCATCTTTGACAGCCAAAATGCGAGGAAAGCCTGTATTTAAGCGTGTTCCTCGCATTTTATTTTGGATAAAAGTGTAGCTATATATAACTAATTTTGAGCTAAGTACGTTACCATGGTGAACATCCCCATCGGATGCCTGATGCTGACGCCTCAGCCTTTAAATGAAAGAGCGCGGAGCGCTCTCAGACTGAAGACTGGGATTCCAGTCTTTACAAGGGTTAGAGGGTTATTTAATATTCAGATAGTAGGGGTTGAGCTGTCAAACTTCCGCCTGACTGAACCGGATTTACGTAACTTAATACATGAGTTATGATACATAATAACAGCATAAGGCGTATCTGTTCTGAACCTTCCGGAACCCGGGCAGATACCATGAAGCTTTATTAACAGTTCCTTATATCAGAAAGGAGAAAAACCATGCAGCTCATTTTGTTAGAAGCGGATCTGCTTCCACAGTTTGAATGTCTCCTCCCTGTTGAATTCAAGCATGCAGGAGATATCCCGGGAGTTGTTCTTATAGGAGCAACAGAGGAGGCAGGGCTTGCTATGTCCGAAGCATCAGGTGATACGGCAGATGGGAGATCTGAAGACGGTTCAAGCCTTCCGGCAGGGATAATGGTACTCTCATTCATCCACGAAAATGAGCTCCGTATCCTCTGGACCTTCGTGGACCCGGACTTCAGGGGATATGGCATTGGTGAGGCCATGCTTGAGAAGGCCTTTGAGATCGCACAGGCAGACGGCCGGAGCAGCGTTACCGCAAGACTATGGGGCGGGGATGATGAAAGCGGGGAAGAGTTTCACGGAGATTCCTGGCTTGGTTTCCATCATTTCATCTGGAGCGGGGACCGCTATCCCGAATGGTTTGTATCACTTAACGAGCTCACCGGGGCCAGGGGCTACGGCTGGGCCCATGATAAGGACGACAGCCATGTGAAACCTCTCAGCTCTGTTTCCACTGCCGTGAGGAACAGACTCTTTTCCGTTTCTTTAAAAAATGCCGGCTATTCATGGTTTTCCGACATTCCCATATCGGCTTCTCTCGTGGATCCGGATCACTCCTTTGTTTACATGAAGGGGAGCGAGTGTATCGCTGCATTGATAATAGAACGTATCGGCAACACCTTCTATCCTGTTGCAATGATGCAGGACTGCGATGCGGATGTTTTCCGGAGTTTCATAGCCGCGATCCTTCATAAACTCTCGGATGGCGAAAAGGGGTTCCTCAGGATCGCACCGCATGAAGACAGTGCCTTAAAACTTACGCAGCTGGTACTGGACGGTATCGATCCTTACTATTACCGGATATTCATGGCTCCTGCCACAGCGATCCGGGATATGGAACTTGAGGAAGAGGCCAGGGCAGAGAGACTTAAAAAGGATGCGGAGCTTGACGATCTTTTGCCTGAACACTTTGAGGTAACCGGTATAGATTATTACAGCGGCGTTGAAATTTAAAATACACCGGGAGGTTAAAATGAGCGAACCCAACATACAGTTGAACCAGAATAATAATGAACAGCTGCAGCAGCCGGAGCAGTTACAGCAGCAGAATCCGGTGCTTCAGCAGCAAAACGCAGCGCTTCAGCAGCAGAACGAGGAACCCGTTCTTTTTCAATGGCAGGATCAGGGCAGCTTTTATGACAGCGTTTCTACCAAAGATCAAAAGAAAAGATACAAATTCCGGATGATGGATACAAAGAAGATCAAAGAGATCCTGTCATCGGAAACATATAAGAACGACAAGACAGCTGAAGAAAAGATAACGACCAAGAAATCGGAGCTCAAATTCCAGGACCAGCGCAAGGTGAAGGACCGCCTTTTTGATGCAAATGCTTCGATCCTTAAAAAGGACAAAAAATCCTGGTGGCGGAAAGACAGCACCAAAATGCAGAACATCAAGATCGCAATGGACCGGGTTCAGATGCTGATGCAGACAGATCTGCGTTCAAACCCCGAATTTCTTATTGATGGCAAACTGAATTTTGAAAAGATCTCATCTGTCCTTAAGGAAGAATTTCAGAAGGCCATAGATTTCTGCGACGAATACCTGAATGATCCGAAAAAGCAGGGAACCGGCTCCACGGCTACCAGACGCCGCGGCCATGTCCAAACCTGCAGGGAAATGATGATGAAGGAGCTTAATACCTTCAGGATCCTGGGACAGCCGGACATTGAGCTCACCCTCATCGGGAGTCAGGATAACATACGTACCCCCCGGGATATCCTTATGGGCATCAAGGTCATAACGGTGGGAAATGTTCAGCACCAGAACCAGGGCAACTCCCAGGAGGTGTATGTTGTTGATGTGAACAAGACCGACGTGGACGGCCGCCATGTGGAAGCAAAGAACGAGAATGGAGAAGTGGTCAGGTACTACATGAAGGAAAATCTCCCCATGCTGGATAAGACCACCGATCTGTATCTGGACCGCAGGATAAAGGAGCTTGAAAAAGGTAAAGAATACAAGAACTCTCCGAATGAGCGGAACAAGGAAGAGTACCGCATGAAAAAAAGCGGTGCCGATGATATTGATTACGATAACGGAAAACGCTTTCTGGAGGCTGCAAAACATGAGATCACCACAGGAAAAAAAGAAAAGAGAGATGCAGCCAGAAAAGACTTCTGTGATTTCCTTGCTCACGATTTTGACAGTCTCTTCAGGGAATACGAGGAATACAAGCGCCTTCTGAACAAAGGCGCAAACGGAGTTGAGCCCTTAAGCCGGGAGGAAATGGCCGCGCTTAAAAATCAGGCACAAAATGATCCCATAAAGGCACTGCTTTACGAGGCACTGTATCACCAGATGATGGGAGAACAGGTGGAGAAGCTGGGACCTTTCGAATGGCTTGTCAGGACGGGGATCATTAAAGAGAACACAAAAGATCCGCTTTACAACATCCTAAAGGAGATATCGCAGCAGCCGGATGTAATGAGAGACGGTAAGATGACTTCCAGGCTGGAAGTGCTGCTCCGTGTTACAACGGGCAAGGAAGCTGAGCTTTTCGGGCAGATGACCGCCAGAGCAAAAGGCGGAACGGATATGTCCCAGTACCTGACCATGATGACCAGCGAGATGGGGAGCGTGTACGGTTTCGATGTACTTTGCAAAACCTATATGGCTGTTACGGACTTTGAAAGGTGGAATGAGGAGAACGCCGTCGGCTCGGTAGTGACTCTGCAGGAAGAAGCAAAGGGAATGGAATGGATAGAGCTCCAGAAGGAAGCCATGAAAAACGGAAAGAAGGTAAGGCTTTCTCCCAATGCGGCAAGACAGATGATAAGTCTCCAGGTCATAGATACCATTTCCGCCCAGACCGACCGTCACGGGCGCAATTTCAAGTGTGAATACGCTGAGAAAGACGGATATTACGTGGTTAAGAGCATCAAGGCTTATGACCATGACATGTCCTTCTCCGAGGTTACTCCGGAAAAGGCTTTTGAGGAGGAAAAGGGAAAGGACGGAAAGACAAAGAAGCTTAAAAAGAACGGCTTCCTTCCTCCCATGATACAGAAGATCACTCCCTCATCACCGTTATTCAGGTACATCCGCAGGAGCTATCTGCACAAGAAAAAGGAACACGGCTGGCTGGATGATGTAAAGCCCGCAATGTATGATAAGCCCTTGAAGGTAAAGGACCCCAAGACCGGAGAGTATGTGGAAAAAACCGAAAGAACCCTCATCCCCTCCAGGGCAAAGGACGCTCTTCTCACCGTCTTCTATAAGAGTGCGCTCTCCTTTAATAAGAGGGACAAGTCAAAACGCGCCGATTATCACAACGTGGTGAATCAGCCGAAGGACATTTATGACCGCAGCTGGGTCCGGCAGGGTGATAAGTGTAATTTCGTTATGAAGAGAGACAAAAAACTAAATATCAATATCACCGAGGATCTTTTCAGCGCAAAGCCCACCTGGGTTAAGAAGATCGATGATCTGGATAATATGCCCTATGAGGAATTTGCGCAGAAAATAGATGAGGATACTGCTGAAAGCCTTAGGATCGAAAAGGCCACGGATGACGAAGTGCAGGCTGTGAAGGCTCTTTGGAAGTTTTCCCGGATCATCTCGGAGCTTGGAAGACTGATGATCCCCCCTGCTGAAGGCAATAAGGAATATGAATATACAGGAAACGATCTTTTTGGCAATGATCGCAATCTCTTCTATTCTTCCCTTGTTATGAAAAGGAACTATACGGGCGATGGCCTGGTTACCTACAGCGAAGAAGATAAACAGCGTATCCTTGAGCTTGGCAAGCAGCTAAAGGATCTCAATGATCAGTGGGATTTCACCGGTCTGTACATTAACTATAAGACGGCCTGCGGTTACAGTTTTCAGGGGACAGATTCCTACACCCGTGATAAGGAAAGCTTCCGGATGCCCGAAAAAGACAGGATCACGGGTATGTATCTGAACGACTCCCAGATAGGCTACTTTGACGGCTACATTCAGGCCACACTGGAGTACATTGCCACCATGTTCAAGGATGACCCTGTCATAAATCATATGAACGAGCAGGTGCCCGATGAGCTGAAGGAATTCTATGACGAGGAGTCCAATACCCTGTCACTGCCTTCTGTACTGCACATGGATGAGGAGGATTACAAACGTGCCCAGCTGATTGTAGCAGACTTCGAGAATGGCACGCTGAAGGCACGTATGCAGGCCCGCCAGCTGTCAGAAAAGAGCATTAATGCAGCCTTCTTAAGGGCTAAGGATACCGTGGCCAAGATCAATAAGATGAAGGATATGGCAGAGAAGCTCCTTCGCTTAAAATACCCCGATCTTTGGGAAAGGGATAAAAACAAGCCTGCAAAGGACTGGGATCCGAAGCTGCGCTTCTTCCTCAGTGCGAAGGAATTCGAGGATCTTAACGATCTTTCCGACCTGGCCCTTGATCCCGGCGATACCTACCTGGTGCAGGATGATGATGACTACATGAGCACACAGGATGCGTTCAAGGAATGTATGACCCGCTCTGAACAAAAGGATGCAAAGGACCGCAGGAAAAAAGCCTATTTGGATCAGAAGCGGTGGATGGGTACGGAAAATCCTGAGGAGAACTTCAAAACGGATGGTTCTTCGGTGGATATGAAGCTGGGAAAGATCGAAGCTCCCGGGAATGCTGCCTGATCCGGCGGCTCTCAAACATAAACGGAGGATGATTATGGATATCATCGAACATACTGCGGATAACGCCGGTCTTTACAGCGAGCTCATCGGCCGGAATGCCGCGGAAAATCTTGGCCTAAAGGGCTTTTCCGGCATAGCTGCGGAAGATAAGGGACATCCGATGGCGGCAATGCTCTGGCACACAGTTAACAGTCAGGACAGAGGGAATCATTCTTCCTCGGAAATTGTCCGGATGGAGGTAAAGGATGCTGCTGCCGCGAAGGAGCTTCTTGACGCCTACAGCAGACGCATGATAGAAGCCGGAACAGAATGGTCATCCTTTGTTTTTGACAAGGTTCAGTGCAGTACTTCCATCGAGGTGCTCCGTGACTCCGGTTTTACCCTTACCGAAGGAGAAGGGACAGATCTTTATACTTCGGTAGGGGTTCTCGTCAACCGCCTTCTCGTAAGGATCAAGGGAAGCGACGACAGCATTTACGGACTGGGCACACTTAAAAAAAGAACCTTCAATGAAGTCATCAGGGACTGCCTTTCCAAAACGAAACGTGAGCTTCCGGAGTATCTCTCGAACGTCGGAACAGAGTGGTTTGACCCGGAAGTATCCTGCTACAGCGAAACGGAATGTAACATAAACGGGATGCTTCTTGTCCATAAGCTGCCGGAGGTCGCCCTCCGGGCAGAGCTACTTTCTTCCTGGGATTCTGCCGGCGAGACCGAACTGGCACATATGATAAAATATGCCGTCTCGACGGCCTTTGAGCTCTATCCGCCGGAAACACCGGTCATTATCCGAAGGCATGATGAATTAAGCCGGCGCCTTTCCTCATACTGCCTTCCAAATGTGAAGGGACGTCCCTCGATCTATGGAAAACGCCGGGAAATGCGGTAAAATAAGATAACAGAACCATGGAGCTGCATCGGGATGGCGTGGCTCCTAAAAAAGGAGGATAACATGAAACTGATCAGAAAATACAATGAAACAAGCCTAATTCTTCGCATTGTTGCAGGCCTTGTCATAGGAGTGATCCTGGGTCTTTTGATACCGGGGAAGCCGTTCCTTCCCATCCTTGGGAAGATGTTTGTCGGAGCGTTGAAATCGGTGGCTCCGATCCTTGTATTCGTTCTTGTCATCTCTTCGCTGACTCAGGGCAATACAAGCTTCGACAGAAGGTTCTCCCTCGTGATCATCCTCTATCTTTTATCCACGCTTATTGCCGGTATGGTCGCCGTGGCGGCAAGCTTTCTGTTCCCTCTCACGGTGAAGCTTACAGGCAGCGCCGATGTGAGCTCGGCCCCCTCCGGTGTCGGGGAGGTCCTTGGCAATCTGCTTATCAGCACCGTGACCAACCCGGTCAAAGCGCTTTCCGAAGCCAATTATGTAAGTATCCTCTTCTGGGCAGTCCTTCTCGGCATCATCTTTAAGCACCTTGCAGGGGAGGCAACCAAACAAATGATAAACGATCTGGCCCGGGTCTTCTCAAAGCTCGTTTCATGGATAATAAACCTGGCCCCCTTCGGTATCATGGGCCTCATTTATGAGACCATATCCCAGAGCGGTATGTCCATTTTCATAGATTACGGAAAACTCCTTTTACTGCTGGTGGGAACCATGCTCTTCGTTGCACTGGTGATAAACCCGATCCTTGTATTCCTTATGATCAGGACCAATCCCTATCCCCTTGTTTTCCGCTGCTTAAAGGAAAGCGGTTTCCTGGCCTTCTTCATGCGCTCATCGGCGGCGAACATCCCGGTAAATATTGCTTTATGCAAAAAACTGGGGCTTGATGAAGACATTTATTCGGTATCCATACCCCTGGGTTCCACCATCAACATGGACGGAGCGGCCGTAGTGATCACCATAATGACAATGACTGCCGCCAATACACTGGGCATTAATGTTGATATTCTGTCGGCGGTCATACTTTCGTTCCTTGCGACCCTCGCTGCATGCGGAACATCGGGAGTTGCAGGAGGCTCTCTGCTCCTCATCCCCATGGCTTGCTCCCTTTTCGGTATACCCCAGGATGCGGCAATGGAAATGGTGGCAGTGGGATATATCATCAATGTCATCCAGGATTCCTTTGAAACTGCTCTGAATTCTTCAGGAGATGTGCTCTTCACCGCTACTGCGGAGTACAACCAGTGGATAAAGAAAGGTAAAAGCCTGCCCACCTTCCTTGGAGGCACGACCGTAGTTGACACGGCGGAGGAAGCAAAATGAATGTGTTTGATATCATCGGTCCCGTAATGATAGGACCCTCAAGTTCACATACTGCAGGTGCGGTAAGGATAGGAAGAGTCGTTAATAAGCTCTGTGACGGGCATGATCCCGTTAAGGTTGCGATCACTCTCTCCGGCTCTTTTGCCCGGACGGGCAGGGGGCATGGCACCGACAAGGCTCTTTTAGCCGGTATCATGGGTTTTCACAGTTATTCGCCGGAGGTAAAGGATGCCCTGAATATCGCCACTGACCGCGGTCTTGACTTTTCCTTTACCAACGAGGATATAAGGGGCGCTCATCCCAATACCACAAGGATAGAATATGTGACTGCCGACGGAAATAAGGGTGAGGTCCTTGCCTCCAGCATAGGCGGAGGAAATATAACGGTAAGCAGAGTCAACGGCATGAAGGTTGATTTTAACGGAAACAGCAATACAATTCTTGTCATGCATCTGGATAAACCGGGAGTCATCGCAAACGTGACCAACATGATGCACTGGCAATACGGGGATCTGAACATTTCAAACTTCAGCCTGTCCAGACAGGAAAAGGGCGGGGAGGCGATCATGACCATAGAGACCGATAATCTTCCGCCGGAAAACCTTATTGAGGACAGAAAGAAGATAGCTAATGTGACTAACGCAATATTGATACGGAGGCTGTAATGAAATATGAATCCATACAGGAACTGGTAGACGCGGCAGTAAGCAGCAATGAGAAGATAAGCACGGTTGTGTTAAGGGATCAGGCTGCCGCTATGGATGTGAGCGAGCTTGAACTCATTGAAAAGATGGAGATCGATTTTGATGTCATGAAACAATCCGTAATAAGCGGGGGAAATAAGGACTTAAGGTCGATGTCCGGTCTCACAGGCGGGGAAGGCTACCTTATGAAGAAGTATGCAGACAGCGGGAAGTCACTCTGCGGCCCCTTTCTTTCCGGTGCCATGTCAAGGGCATTGTCCGTATCGGGATGCAACGCCGCCATGGGCAGGATAGTTGCGGCTCCCACAGCCGGCTCCTGCGGTATAATCCCCGGCTGCCTTATCTCCATGTGCGAGGACAGAGGAGTCTCCGAAAAGGACGCCATCATGTCACTGTTCACGGCAGGAGCCTTCGGAATGGTCATTGCTTCAAGGGCGAGCATAGCCGGCGCTGAGGGTGGATGCCAGGCGGAGTGCGGAAGCGCTTCGGCAATGGCCTCCGCTGCCCTGGTTGAGCTTATGGGCGGAACCCCCGGACAGTGTGCAGACGCATGTGCGCTGGCCATAGCAAGCGAACTCGGCCTGGTATGCGATCCTGTGGGAGGACTGGTAGAGATACCCTGCATAAAAAGAAATGCCACGGGAGTCATGCTCGCATTTTCCTGCGCGGACATGGTGCTTGCCGGGATCAGCTCCAAAATACCGGCAGATGAGTGCCTGGACGCCATGAGAGAGGTGGGCGACGCACTGCCGGGTACCCTTAAGGAAACCGCAAAGGGAGGGCTTGCCACCACCCCCACCGCCTTAAAGCTATTAAAGATGTGACCGCTCCGAAGTTACTTATTTCAAGTCAGGCAATAGATCTGTCATGCTTTTCAGACCAAGCGCTACCGTGGATCCGTTGTGAAGCATAGCACTTGTTGCCGGCGGCATTATCCCTGCTATACCGAGACCTATGAGAGCCGTGTTGAATCCAACGATGGTCCGGTAGTTGAATCTGATCCTCCTCATCAGAAGAGTGCTGATATCCCGCAAAACTATAATGCTCTCAAGATCGTCCGATCCTATGGTAATATCCGCTATCTGTCTTGCGATCTCAGCCCCGTCACTTATGGCGATCCCCGCATCCGAAGCAGAGAGGGCAGGGGAGTCATTGACACCGTCTCCCACCATGATCACTTGACGGCCCTCTTTCTTTGCCTCTTCAACATATTTTGCCTTATCTTCCGGCAGCACCTCGGCGTAGTACTCTGTTATGCCTGCCTGCGAAGCGATCCTTGCAGCCGTTCTTTCACTGTCACCCGTCATCATGACAATATGCTTAAATCCCTGCTCCCTAAGGCGCTTAACAACCTCTCCCGTTTCCCTGCGCATGGGATCCTCTATCAGGATGCATGCTGCCAGTCTTCCGTTTTTTGCATAGTAAAGATGAGAATATTCATCAGGCAGTGAATCAAACAACTCCTTTTTATCATCCGGAATGATTACCTGCTCATCCTCGAACACGAAATGAAAGCTTCCTATAACGGCCTTCTCTCCGTTTATCTCCGAAGCGATGCCGTGTGCCACGATATATTCCACATTAGCGTGGAGCTCATCGTGCAGCAGTCCTTTATCAAATGCAGCGTCAACAACAGCCCTGGCAACCGAATGAGGAAAATGTTCCTCAAGGCAGGCTGCCTGTCTCAGAAGCTCCTCCTCCCTTTCGGCATTAAATGAAACAACTCTGACAACCGTAGGTTTTGCCTTTGTGATAGTTCCCGTTTTATCAAAAACGATCGTATCCGCATCTGCCACGGCTTCAAGGAATTTTCCTCCCTTTACCGTTATGTCATATTTCGATGCTTCCTTTATGGCAGACAGAACGGATATCGGCATTGCCATCTTCAGCGCACAGGAATAATCCACCATGAGCACAGATACCGCCCTGGAAATATTACGGCTGACCGCCCAGGTCAATCCCGATGCGATAAACGTGTATGGCACGAGCCTGTCCGCAATCCTCTCCGCTTTACTTTCCACGGATGATTTCAGCTTTTCGGACTCCTCGATCATCTTGACGATCTTATCAAACCGCCCGCAGCCCTCCGTCTGGGTAACCCTTATTGTCAGATCACCCTCCTCAATTACTGTTCCGGCAAAAACACTCATGCCGGCACCCTTGTGAACCGCCACGGATTCGCCCGTCATTGATGCCTGATTGACCATTGCTTCACCGTTATCAACCTCGCCATCAAAGGGGATCATATTCCCCATCCTGACGATAACCCTGTCGCCGCACACTATATCCGATGCATCTGTCTGTACTTCCCCTCTGTCCGTCAGTAACCAGACCTTGTCGATATTAAGAGACATCCTTCTTGCCAGATCATCCACAGATCGCTTGTGAGTCCACTCTTCCAGCGTATCTCCGATCTTAAGGAGGAACATCACAGACGATGCCGTATTATAGTCCCCGGTCAGTACAGCCGAGGTTATAGCAAGCGCATCCAGCAGCTCCACCCGCAGCTGTCCCGTCTTCAGAGTTTTCAGCCCGCGCCATATAAACCTTAGCATTTTGACTGTATCCAGTATTCTGCATATCGAAAACGGCAGTATGATGCGTTTCCCGCAGTGCAGAATAACAGTCGTTACGATCTTGTCATAATACTTTGCGGAAAGCTCTCTTCCTGAGCATTCCAATGCCCTTTCAGGCACGCAGGCTCCTTCAAAGGAAAAGTCCTTTATAATGTCTTTAAGCCTTAACCTGTCACAGTCAAAAACGATGGCCGCATCTGCGGTCCTCTCATAGACCCGCACTTTTTGGATCTCATCAAAACTGTTCAGGTAATATTCAAAGATGTCAGCCTCGCGGAAACTCATTCGATCCATCGCAAGATGAATACGGACCCTGTTCCTGATCTCATGTTTTATCGTATATTTCATTCTTCAGGATCTTCTTCCTTTTTTACTCTTTCTTCATTGATAGCCTTGGCTTCCTCATAGATGTCCGTACAGTTCTCCTGAAGGATCGTTATCTGATCGACCACGGAGTCTTTTGCTCTTAATACTCCTGCCGTACAATGGGAATACACCTTCTTTGCATCCTTCGACGACAGCAGCCTGATACCTTCCATTCCAAATAAAGTGCCCAGTACAAACAATCCTACTCCCTTAAACTTCATAACAATGATCTCCTTTCGCTTTTATGTAGTGTCATTTTGTTTTCTTTACCGGTTACGTCCTGAAATCGCACAGTTCTTCCCCTGCTCCGATAATCTTGTTCACCCATTATCCCGGGAAAATTACTTCCGGGAATCTTTTTCTCTATCTTTTTGGTCGTATCAGCACTTTTCAGGTTAGCTCCAACTAACTCTACACCAAAAATATTACTCCGCTTCATGCGGAGACAATTCGGGAATGATACTGAACGAAAGCTCGCGTTAGTTCCCGCTAACTATCAAATGATACCACTTCCATGTTTTATATTCAAGTCCGACTTTGCGGATGCCCAACTTAGCAGATGCCCAACTTAGCAGATGTCCGGCTTTGTAGATGCCGATCCCCATTTGTTTGCAGCAGTCAGGAAAAGCAGACCGTGGCGATGAACGCAGCGCGGTTTTATGACCTGCAGCATGGTTTCCGGATTGCCGGGTCATAGGCGCGGCTATTCCCGCATCGTGTGCTATGACCCAAATCGCGGCTCCCGGGCTTTTAGGTCATAGGCACCGCAGTTCCCGCACCGGCTGCTATGACCCAGAACGCGGTGGCCGGGCTTTTAGGTCATAGGCGCCGGGACTCCCGCACCGTGTGCTATGACCCAGAACACGGTGGCCGGGCTTTTAGGTCATAGGCGCCGCTATTCCCG
>JAFVEU010000268.1 GCA_017475845.1 Lachnospiraceae bacterium
ACCTTTTATGTCATTTCTGATAAAATCAACTATACTGTTATACATGGGCAACACCTCCGTTATGTTTGTTTTGTCGTGAATCTAATCATAACAAAGAAGTGTTGCCCATTTCTATTTTTCCGAAAGTATCTTTACGCTAATATACACGCCGGAGACCGGTTATGACAGCGGCTCATATCCGTGGACAAACCTGCGGAACGCTGTGACCACATATGACGGGAAGGACAGCAGCGCATATCCATACGCAACACCCTACGGAACGCGCTACGCCGAGTTCTCCGCCAACTGCGGCTATGCACGCGGGACGTTCACGTAGGATTTGTTCTCATCCCGCGTGCCAATCCGCAGTAGGCGGCATATCGACGGCACCAGATGCGCTCGGCGCATCTAAACGGTGCTCACAACGTGCCACCGGCACGTTTTGCTGCGGTTCCGAAAAGGGATGTTCCGTATGGATATGCACCACCGTCATCCCCTGGCTGTGAAAAGCTCCAGTACATCACGTGGATCCTACAGATATCAGGGAGCCGGGGAGAGGCATGTTTTCCGGATGTGCGCGCGCAGATCCTGACGAAGCTTCTTAACGAGCCTAAACCAACAGCGCAAAAATCGCACGGATGCGATTTTTAGCCTTTCTGAGCAGGATGCGAATTGAAAGGCGGCGCGTCCGGTTGTGTCAGCCATAGAGCGGCGAGTTTAGAAGACTTCGTCAGGATACGAGCACGGAAATCCGGAACATGTGTCCATCCACGACTTCCGTCACGTGTGGTTACAGCGTTCCCCGGGGTTTGCTTATGGATATGCGCCGTTGTCCTTCCCGTCACGTAATGTACATGCGCCCCCTCCCCGGTTCAATACATGTCATTTTTGACCGATATTTAGCTATGTGATATAATCAGCAATTGTTGTGTTGATTCCCCTCATTTTTGGGATAAAAAACTCAATACCGGGGACAGGATCCCGGTATGGTTTACATAAAATTATTATGTTAACCTGGCAGAGTATAAAGGGGTTAATTACAGGAGGATAAGTATTATGAATAGCGTTTCCGTCAATGTTAAAAGGCTTGCGGCCATGGCTCTTCTTACAGCTGCGATCTTCGTACTTCAGTTTATAACAGTTCCGCTTGGTGCGATAACCGTTACGCTCAGCATGGTACCTGTGGCTGTTGCCGCCATTACCATGGGGTCGGTATACGGGCTTTCATGCGGGGCTATATGGGGACTTGCCAGTATCATAAAGGCGCTTCTCGGTTCCAGCGGAATGACCAGCGTCCTCTTTACCATGAATCCCGCGCTTACTCTCATACTCTGCTTTATCCCCAGAATGGCGGACGGATATCTCCTGGGTTATGTTTATAAGCTCTTCAGGAGATTCACAAGTGTCCTTGTTGCCGGATGTCTCACAGGATTTTTCTCGGCACTGTTCAATACCATATTCTTCATGTCAGCACTGGTGCTGCTCTTCGGAAACACCGATTATGTGGTTGAGATGATGGCCGGAAAGACAGTGATAATCTTTATACTGTCCATCATAGCCGGAAATGCAATCTTTGAAATGATAGTGGCAAGCGTTGTTACGGGGCCCATTGCGCAGGCTCTGTACAGTGCAAAGCTGATACCCGGAAAATAAGGAAAAAGTCAGAACTCACTCCAGCGAAGATCAAATACTTTATTGAATCTTTTTAACGGCACAGGTCTCGAGAAATAGAAGCCCTGCAGGTAATTGCAGCCAAGCTCTATCATCTCCCTGCCCATGGCCTTTGATTCCACGCCTTCCGCAACCACATCCATCCCGGACTTTCTGATGTCCTCTATAAGGTGCGGGAGCACACTGTTGGTGGGATTGTCATGGTACTGCCATACCAGTTCCCTGTCGATCTTTACCGCGGTAAAGGGGAAATTGCTGAGCCGTAATACATTGGAGAATCCCACGCCGAAATCATCAAGCTCAAAGCAGAAACCGTGGTCCGACATTTTTATCATCATGTTTCTCAGCTCGTTCTCATCCACCATGGCATCCTCGGTGATCTCAAGCTTGAGCTTCTCTCCGGAAACCCCGTATTCATCGGATATCTTTAAGAGAGCCTCTATAGGCTCTTCCGAAACGCACTGTATGGGGGAAAGGTTAATGTTTATCCACTGAAGTCTGGGGTCGGAATTGTCTCTGATAAACCCGCAGGTCTTTTTAAAAACCGCTTCTCCCACCTTTACTATAAGTCCGTTCTTCTCGGCAATGGGAATGAAATCATAGGGTTGTACCATCCCCATTTCCGGGTCTTCTATCCTTGCCAGGGCTTCTGCCCCGGAGATCCTTCTCATTTCCACGGAATAAATGGGCTGGAGATAGACCTGTATCCCATCATTCAAGACAGCGTTGTTAAGCGCCTTCTGTACCTTTAGGTTATGGTTTATCTCTATCAGGTGCTCGTGATCCACCACGATATGTCTTCTTGCCACATTCCCATTAAATTTGGAAAAAACGTCCCTTGCCACTTCTATTAGCTGCTGGCCGTTCTCCACCTCCAGATCACTGGGAAATTCCACGGTACCAATGGAAAGTACCCTGTTCTTTATCTCTTTTATCTCAAAGGGCTTGTGATCAGTCACCATAAAGCGGCCGTTTCTCAGATAATAGAGGATCTGATCGGGATATTCTCTCTTTAAGCTGTCGGTGATATCCCTTAACTCCATATCCATCTGCGCACCTCCGAACATACGCCGGAGCTCGTCATAATTGATGACGCCGTACCCGTAAAGATAAAGATGTCTGCTGTGGAGATGCTCAACCACATACTGATGAAAAGCCTTGTTATTAAAGAGTCCCACCCTCTGGTCCTCGAAAAGATGGATATCCTGAAAGGTAAGGAAGATCACCATTATGGATCCGAGACAGAAGGTGTCCATTACCAGAAAATGACTGAAGGTGTAGCGTATCACCAGTCCCACGAGAAGTATGGTCGTGAGCAGCAGTCCGCTGTATATCTCTCTCCTGCTGAACTGCTTTTTGAAATATACAATGATTATGTACATTTCAAAAATATAAACGAACATGATGAAATACAGGAAATTATAATAGTTTCCGGGATGATATCCCGTATCATCCACGTAAAAGATCCACTCCGTCCATATGGAAACGAACACAATCGCCTCAAAGATCCAAAAAAACAGCCGGTTAAAGAAGCTGATCCTGAAGATATTCTCATTCTGCTCGGGAATTGACAGAAGGTAGGATACGAAGGCATATGCCCTGCAAACAAAAAACAGAAAATAAAGGAGATTCACAGCTGTCAGCATGTACCCGGGATAAGAAAGAGGATCATTATCCAGATAGGTGGACCAGATATCAAATACTATGGTAAGACCCTGGCTTAAAAGCAGGATAAGAAAGCTCCTGTTCCTCCTTACGGGCAGCATGGGGTTCGCAAGGAAATATATGAGGAAGATGAGAAATATAAATGCAGTTGGCAGTGTAAAACTGTAATTCCACATAAGACGTAAAACCTCTGTCCGGTATTGTGACTACTATAACACAGTTTGCGGGATCTTAACAGGACAGGGCTTCACTCTCCCATACCGGCTGTCCCCCGGAGTCTCTCTTTAATACCCATGCTTCCTTAAATCCGGCATCTGTTGCAGCTTCTGCCGCTTCCCTGAAGGAAGCAAGGATATGCTCCTTGTCATGGGCATCACTGGACAGAACGATCCTTCCTCCGAATCCGTGAAGTGCGTTTAACAGTCTTTTCCCCGGATAAAAATCCTTCTTTCTCCCTCTGTTCACGGCCCCGCAGTTTATCTCAAAGGGCACATCCGCCTTCGCAAGATACTCCATGGTTTGAAGCGCAGGCTTCAGGTATCTCGGATCATCTTCATCGATAAAATGCAGGCTGTCATTAAACCTTAAGACCAGATCAAAGTGCCCTATGAGATCCGGATGCACCCTATCAATGATCTTTGCCTCCGTCTCATAGTAATCCCGGGCAAGGGCATAATAATCCCCGCCGTAATATTCTTCCGAGAACTTTTTTAAGACCTCCTCCGTATCGTCCACGGAAAACATCTTTCCGTCCGGCATCCTTAATGTATGGGTGGATCCTATCCTGTACTCCAGATCATCTGTATCACCGCCCTCAAAGAGGCAGTCCACCTCTCCCCCCAGAAAGATATCTATCTGTCCCTTATACTTTTCCTTAAGCCGCCTTATCTCAGCCTTATATTTCCCGATATCCATGGGAACCCCCACAGGCGGGTCCATGTGTCCCGAAAAGCCCATGGAAACAAGACCGTATTTCAAGGCCTCTTTCACCATATCCTCCGGACTGTCTGCCCCGTCACAGAAGCTGCTGTGCATATGAAAATCGGATCTAACCATAATCTATCCTCGTTTTCCAACCACATTTGTTATACGAGCTGTCGACACATATTGGCTGCAGCTCAAGCAGCAAAATCACAGAACACATGTTCACATCCGCTGCGATCTGTGATAATATTATAGCAGTATGGAAAGCAATGGCAATAACGAAAAAAGCTATATAGCCATAGATTTAAAATCCTTTTACGCATCGGTGGAAAGCAGGGAAATGGGCTACGATCCCCTGGATGTGTTTCTTGTGGTGGCAGACAGGTCAAGGACTGAAAAGACCATCTGTCTTGCAGTGTCACCGGCCCTTAAGTCCTTCGGCGTGCCGGGCCGTCCCAGGCTCTTTGAAGTGGAAGCCGCCGTGAAGAAGATAAACCGGGAGAGGAAGAAAAGGGCTCCGGGAGGGGAATTTAAGGGAAGCAGCTTAAGCTTAACGGAATTAAGGGAGCATCCGGAGTATTCCCTTGAATATATCACTGCCGTGCCCCGGATGGCGTTATATATGCAATACAGCTCCGATATATACGAGATATATCTTAAATACATAGCTCCGGAGGATATACATGTGTATTCCGTGGATGAGGTGTTCATAGATGCCACGGACTATCTGAAGATCTATGACACCACTCCCAGGGAGTTATGCATAAAGATGATACGGAACGTGCTGAAGCAGACCGGTATCACGGCAACTGCCGGCATTGGCAGCAATCTCTACCTGTGCAAGATAGCAATGGATATAGTGGCAAAGCATATGCCTCCCGACAAGGACGGAGTGAGGCTGGCGGAGCTCGATGAAATGAGCTACAGGAGGGAGCTCTGGGCCCATACTCCTTTGACTGATTTCTGGCGGATAGGACGGGGTTACGCAAGAAAG
>JAFVEU010000269.1 GCA_017475845.1 Lachnospiraceae bacterium
CAGAATGCGGATGTAGTTGAGCTTTTGAACACGGCCTCTGCCCTGCTCTGCATGCGCACAGCGCCGGAGCGTGACGGAAAATTCCTTCCTCTGAATACTTACGAGGCTTATGCTAATGGCATGGCCAAGGACATCGATTTCATGCAGGGATGTACCAAGGATGAATTCCACTATTTCACTTTTGGCATGGGACCTGAAGGGCTGCGTGACTGGGTCGCGGAACGCAGGGCGGAAAAGATTGCCCAGCTGACAGAGGATGAGAAGAAGCTGGTTGAGAGCTTCCGTAAGGATGTAGATGCAAAGGAGTGTTTCGAGAAGGATTCCCGTTTGCTGGATCAGATATGGTTTAACGCGCCATCTATCCGCACGGCGGAGCTTCAGACCGAGGCCGGCGGCAAATCCTACAACTATTACTTTACGGTAGAATCCTCCGTACCCTACATCAGAAGCGGGCATGCCATTGAGCTTTCCACCGTATTTAACCACCCGGAGGAGACCCTCGTAACAGGAAGAGAATTCGATAAGACCTTCGGGAAGATCATGCGGAGAATGTGGGTCCAGTTCGCAAAGACCGGCAATCCGTCCCTTGCCGCGGATCAGTCCCCTGACGGCGAAGCTAAATACTGGCCGGTTTACGACACCACGGACAAGTATGTGATGGTGTTCGACGAATACAATGTCCATGCGGAGAAGGAAGCTGCGCTGAAGATCGTGGACTGGGAAAGGACCTACTTCCTTACCAAGTATTATGTGCTTTGACCAATTCGGTCATTCATCGTAGCTTAGCATACTACAGGGTACCCCTCCATAGCCTGTGGCAGCAGTTCACCCCTTGTAAACTGTTACGGACGGACTACCCCTCATATAAAAAAGGGAGGATAACATTATGGACGTAATGATGCAGGGCATAGAGGAAGCAAAAGAGAGAGTGCGGGCGCTATACGGTGAGAACAAAAGGATCACCGACGGAAATTACGAAAGATCGCTGGCGGTGAAATGCCAAAACGGCACCTTCGTTGGCAAAAGGACGGATGAGAATGTCATTGCCTACAGGGGCATTCCCTTTGTAGGAAAGCAGCCGGTCGGCGAGCTTCGCTGGAAGGCGCCGGTTGACTGTGTACCTGATGACGGCGTATACGAGGCTTATTACTTCGGCAAAGCTCCCAGACAGATAGGAGATATAAGCCAGGTGGGATCTTTTTACCCTCAGGGGGAGGACTGCCTGAATCTGAACGTATGGAAGGCGGATAACACAGGCGCTGAAAAGAAACCGGTCATGGTATGGATCCATGGCGGCGCATTTGAAATCGGCGCCACCGCCGAACCGCGTGAGGAGGGTACCAATTTTGTCAAAGAGAACCCGGATGTCATCCTTGTTTCCGTCGAGTACCGCCTGGGCGTTTTCGGTTTCTTCCATCTGTCACACCTCCCGGACGGCGGGGACTATCCGGATGCCCAGAATCTCGGGCTTCTGGATCAGGTGATGGGTCTTAAGTGGATCCATGAGAATATTGCTTTCTTTGGCGGTGATCCCGATAACATTGCTCTGGCAGGAGAATCAGCTGGCAGTGCGGCTGTTTCTGCTTTATGTACCTCTCCACTGGCAAGCGGATCATTCAAACGGGTAGTCATGGAAAGTTCAACCGTAGCTTCAGTTACCCCTCCACATTCCTATCGATCTTTAAAAGAGGCTTTAGCTTCCGGAAAGAAACTGAAAGAAGAATATCAGGTTACATCTGTTGAGGAACTTCGCAGTCTTCCTGCAGACAAGCTGGTCAGGGAAGCCAGTTCTCAGCATCACATCACAGTAGATGGCTATGTTTTAGTAGAAGATCCATATCTTTCCTACCTGAAAGGAATACACAATGAAGAAGCAATCTTCCATGGCTACAACAAGGAAGAAAGCGGACCTTTCATTCTATTCTCACAGGCAAATCTTAAAAACTATGAGCAGAAGATCCGGGCTTATTTTGGTGAGTACGCAGACAGGGTCA
>JAFVEU010000270.1 GCA_017475845.1 Lachnospiraceae bacterium
AGCACCAGCATGATGGCCGAAACGGTAATGGTCTCGATTATATAACGGGGTATGGTTCCGAAGAAATTCGTGTTTATAAGAGCCTTCATCTTTTTTTCGCCGCAGGAGACGAAACTGTTCACGAAATACTTTTCCCTGTGGAGTATCTTTATGTCCTTTACCGCTCCGAGAGCCTGATTGATGGCCTGGTGCATCCTGCCGTCATATTCCTGGTTCATTTTCCCATAACCGTGGACCCTTTCCTTCGTAAGGATCCTGAACAGCGCCATGCAGAAAAGGAGAAGCCCCGCCACCGTGCAGGACATCACCGGGTCGCTGAGTAAAAGATAGATCACCAGTAAAAGGGAGAGAAGCACCTCGCTTGAAACATTTAAGAAAGAAAGGATAAGCTGGAACAGCCTGTCCGTATCCAGCATGATATTCCTTATCATATCCGAGGTATTGTGATCAAGATGATAGGTATAGGGCTTTTTCAGGTAGCAGTCGATAAGCCTTCCAGCCACTTTGAGCTGGTTTTTATAGATAAAGGAATACTGGAAATAATAGAGTACCGAGAGGTAGATATTCTTAAATACATATACCGCAATTATCACCATCACCAGAAAGGCGAAGAAATCCGGCACGTTCTTCATCCCCAGAGCCCTGTATACCTGCCCCGCGATACCCGGTCCCTCCACTACGGCGGGAGTGGATATAAGCTGGATAAGGGGCATGATAAGGGAAACCCCCATAAGCTCCATGGCTGCTCCGAAAAAGATAAGGAACATTAAGAGCACCATTGTCCTCTTCTGGGAGGGATTGAATATGTAATTCAGTTTACGTAGTATATCTTTCACCAGTGCACCAGTCTGTCTGACAGGAGATTCATTATCTTCTTCCTGTTCATTCCGGGATAGAAATATTTTTCAAGTCTTGCGGTCTTTTTTGCCTTTCCGCCCCTGTTCCTTAAGGGATCGTAGAGATATATGCCCTCTCCCGGGATCTTAAAAAGAATGTTGCTGTCCACGGGCCGGAGGCTTAAGGCATAGTTCTCCAGCACTTCGTAGGGCAGTATCTCCGCTGAATAAAAGGGTCTGTCCCCAAGGGAACCGTCATGCCGCTTTAAGCCGTATATATCCGCTTCGTATTCCAGAAGCTCATTCTCAAAATACTGATCGTACCTGGCTCCCGACTGAGAAAATGAGGAAAAGCAATAATCTCTTTTCCTCCCCCTCGGCAGTGGAACCTGCAGATCCGTCACTGCTTCCTTCGAGTGCTCTCCCTCATCAAAAAAGTTGGTGGTATGGGAGACTCTGGGATAAAACCAGGTCTTATCCTCTTCTATCACATATTTTAAGGCATATTTAAGCCAGGAACTCTCCCCCCAGGCGGCGGCAAAGGAGGGCATCCCCTTTCCCCGGAGATCCTCACCCTCATGCTTTTCAAGCCAGTGCTTAAATCCTCTCCACTGAGCCGAAGTCCAGGCCTGTCCCCAGCTTGAGGGAAAGCGGAAATAGAAATTGTCATATCCGTCATCCACGGCGTCAAAGGGAAAACGGGCAAATACATTGAATTTATGGCTGTACAGGGAAACTCCCGCCACCTTATCATCATCCCGCACCTTTGAAAGGGCAGCGCAGGTATAGGCGTAAAACAAAGGTGATACAAAGAGATCGTCCTCCAGCATGATGATGCTTCCGAATTCCTCCGTAAGATCCCCGCAGGACAGGATGTGCTTTTTTAATCCCATCCTTTCCTCACGCCTGATCACACGCTTTTCCCCCCGGGACCAGCGGAATTCCTCCGCTGTGCGCGTGACCTCCGGATCTCCTCCGCTGTCTATGCTTATGACCAGCGTAATATCACTAAAGCCGTCATAGTCCGCGGCTTTAAGGCTGTTTAAGAGCCTCGAGAGGGCTCCCGGCCGGTCATATCCCACCGTAACTATGGCAGGCCTTATATCACATGTTGTATCCGGTAAGTTTTCTGACATCATTGAAATCCTCTATATGGGAGCGGATCCACTTCTCATCCTTTTCCCACCACTTAAGCTTTAATAAAGCTTCTATCTCCTCTTCGGAAAATCTGTACCTTATGGTCTTCGCCGGCACTCCCGCGTTTATGCTGTAAGGCGGCAGCTCCCCCTTTACAACGGACCCTGCTCCCACCACTGCTCCGTCTCCTATCTTCGCTCCGTCAAGGATAGTGACGTTATTTCCTATCCACACATCGCTGCCTATTACGATCCTCGGGGTATCATCCTCGTATTTATTTTCGGATACATAGGAAAAGCCGAAGGTCTTTCCGGGATCCGTGAATGCGGGATGCAGCGCACAGTACCCGTTCAGCGGATGTCCCCCCACGGCAGTGGTCACATTTGCGCCGATGGAAGTATAGTAGCCTATATCCGTATGGGAAAAATCCCCGTCATTATTGATATATGAGCCGTATCCCAGCTTACAGCCGTAGAGCGCGGTGTTTTTACCCAGATAGTTTCTGCCCTCTATCATGGTATCCGGGGAAATGTAGGATCCCTTCTGAAAGATCCCGGAGGTCTTCCACTCCAGACAGCAGCGTTTCACCGGATAGATAAAGGCTCTGTAAAAGCTCTGTGCGATTGATAAAATATGTCTTATCCTCATCATTGTCCGTAACTCTTCTGACCCCTCATCTTCCTCTGGACTTTTCTTATCACATACTTAAGTCCCTTTGGAAAGTGATCCATACCGAACTGCTTAATATTTATCCAGAAAAGCTTCCTCTTTAGGGCTTCCCCCTCCGGCACCCCGATCCCATGATCCCTCCGGAGCTTAAGGCTCTCAATATAGGTATCCTTAAGCTTCACGCTGGATTTCCCGCTCTTGCTGATCTTTGCGACGATAACCCCGGAATCCCGGAAATCATAACCCTTTTCATCAAGAGTAAGTAAGAGATCGTAATCCGCCGCTATCCTGTATTTAAGCCTGAAGGGATATTTAAGGAGCAGCTCTCTTTTCACAAAAACACTCTGATGGGAAAAGGGCATCCGCTCCCGTATGAGTTCCGGGCACTTCCTGAAATAGTGAAGCTCCCCGAATTCCTCCTCCAGTGCGTCTCCGTATATAAGATCCGCATCATTTAAGCTTCCGTCCGCAAAGATCTTCTCCAGCACATCTTCTGAAAAGAACTCATCCCCGGCGTTCATGAAGTTTACATAATCTCCCGAGCACTCTGCCACAGCCAGGTTCATGCCGTCATAAATGCCCTTATCTTTGGCGCTTATGACCTTAAAGCTTATGCCCTTTTTCCGGAAGGGCTCCTCCCACTTTTTTAATTCCTCCGCAGTGCCGTCATCGGAAAGAGCGTCCTTTATGATATATTCATAATCCGTCCGGGTCTGGGAATAAACGGAGCGTATGGTGCGGTTTATGGTATTTCGCTCATTGTAGCAGATAGTAACAATGGATATCAATGCACGTCCCCCTGGCTCAATACCTCGTAAAGCCTGGATACTATGGGTTCCCATCTGAAATCGTGCCAGGCATAATCCGCAATCTCTTTAGCCCTTGAGCTCCAGTCCGCCTTTGAATTCATAAGACGGATAAAGGCGTCCGAGAGCATCACCGGATCATCCGGCGGTACAACAAAGCCGTATTTCCCGTCATTATAGATATCCCGGCCCGCAGGAACCCCTGTGGTGGTCACCAGAAAATCACCGTTTGACGCGGCTTCCAGCAATACTATGCCGAAGCTCTCGCTCCTTGAGGGGAGCACAAAGATCTTCGCTCTCTTATAATACCGGCTGAGCTTCTCCTTATCCCGGATCTCTCCGGTAAAGATGATCCTCTCCCTTAAGTCCTCGTGTTTTGAAAGGAATTCAATTATATACTTCTTAAATGACGCCTCCACCGGACCCACAAGGGTCAGCACCCAGTCGTTATTCCCCGCCACTCCCGCAGAGGCCTTGAGCAGCACATCCGTGGCCTTCGCATAGGTACCCAGGTTTCCCACAGTGAGTATCATGTTTTCCTTCTCAAAATTTCTTTCGGGCTCGCTTCCCGTGGCATAGAACCCGTTGGGGATATAGATCACCTTGTTTCCGTACTTCTTCTTAAGCCTTTCGTAGAGCATGGTGGTCTCCACGGAGATAATATCCGAGAGATCCATGGTACGACGCTTGATAAAGCCCACGGGATTAAACATAAACAGGCGCTTATAGCCCTTTAAGTCCATGTCCAGCTTTAGGTAGCCTCTTCCGCCCTTCTTTTTCCGGATCTTATAGATAAGGAGAAAAAGGAAGGATGACAGGTTAAGGTGGTAGACATTCAGGACATCTATACCGGCAGCATTATTCCACACATATTTCATGCCGGCCACAAGAGAAGACTCTCCCTCTCCGGAAAGGAACCTGAGCTTAAGCCCCTTTACCTCGTTATCAAGATAGGGATACTCCCTTTCGTTCTTCATGCTGACCATGGTACAGTCGTAGCCGTAGTCCCGCATCAGCATATATGGTATCATCCCCACATCCTTAAGGAGATGTACATTTTTAAGTCTTGTAAACAGCGTAACAAATTTCATGATAAAACCCCTGCCGATATAGTACCAAATAGCTTTCATGGAAAACTATTCGGTACAAATTATACACGACAGGGGAAAGTGTTACAACAATACGGTGATAAATGACAGCGTATACCTATTTGGAGCACCCTATTTTTTTATTTTCGCCAATCTCCGGTAAAAGTCAGACAATCTCCTACAGGTCCATCCGCATACACTGTCAAACTCACCCCCGCCATCAGCGAAAGAGCTGTCGCAAGACCAAACAGAATGCCTGTCAACCGTTTAAACATCTGTCTCATCTTTTATTAACCTCCTATAGTTTTCGTATGCTCAATAACATAAATAAAAGCCCAGACAGTAGCTCTCTCTACCGCCTGGACTCTTATGGATATTATTGAATTTCTTATAAATCTGACAGATTAAAATAATCTCTTGCGATACCAACGCACTCCACGATATTATCTCGATGTTTTTTATAGTCATCAAAATCTATTAGTTTAATCCGATATTGTTTCCATCTACTTTCATACGTAATATCAAGACCAGCTTCTTCAAGCTTATCAGACAACTGCTTATCCTCATTTGCCTTGAAAATCAGATATAAAAAACTTTTCTTTGGCTTGAACGAGATAAAGTTCTTTGCAACACCATCCTTAGATATACCGATATAGAACTTGTTGTACTTAAGCTCGTAACCAGTTACATACTCTGCGAGATCAGCAAAAATATCATCTACCGTCTTCAGCATCTTCTTTGTGCTATGGTTTTCCCAATACAGTCTGTCGGTAATCTCATACTCGTCCTCCTCGTCGGTTCCTGGAGTAATTTTGTCGATTACCTTTGTAAATGTAAGAGAAATCTCATCACCCACTTTATATGCCGTCATCTGTAATGCAATCAACGGAATTGCACCATTAAAGAGATTGATTACATTCATAAATCTTCCAGTAATCTCTTCCGCAACAATAACAGCACAATGATCATACTGCGGGTAACGCTTCTTCTCTGTATCCCAGTATTCAATAGTTCTTATAATAT
>JAFVEU010000023.1 GCA_017475845.1 Lachnospiraceae bacterium
CCTGGAATAAAGGAATATGATGGGGGTGTAGACAGTGTTATATGTTGCGATGGTGCCGGGCTCTACTTCGTCCAGATATGTGACTTCCTCATCGCCTGCTACCCAGAAAAGCTCCGTATCGCCCTCTATCACTTCTCCGTCTGTCCTTGTGTCGCTTGCCTCCGCAGCAACCACCAGATCATTAGCGTCTACTATCCTTTCCCCTATCACCGGGTCCTTAAACCCTGCAAGATCCACCCTCTGTATCTTTGCTCCCATGTTCTTAATGCTGATGGTTCCGGACAGCATCTGATCGTTGGAGTCATATTCGTCGCAGCTTCCCACTTCCCACTTGAAAACATTTACAGCATTGGAACTGCTGTCATAGCCGGCAATTGACTGTCCTTCATCGTCATAATGGGAAACAGACCAGGAAACAGGCAGTTCAACCGGATTCTCGGTTCTTCCTTCTCTCAAAGCTTTCAACTTAAGGTTACAGCCGCTGAGAGTATTTAATACTTTCGTTTCATCTCCGTATTTTGAATTATAGACATTAATATCGTCCTCATAAAACGATCCTTTTACCACTCCGGGAATATCACTGATGTCCGGTCCGGAAACGGTGACAAACCTTCTTTTTCTTGACGAATATGGATCGGTCCTGATAATTATCTTATCATTACCGATGATAAGATGGGAGTCATCAGAGTCAACACCTGTCACATTGGATATTACATCCTCTTTTCCGTTGGGTCCCACAAAATATACGATGACCCCCGGCTGAAATTCCCCCTGTAAGATAATATCAGCCGTGTACCCCTTGTCTTTCTCTGCATCACCGCTTACATCGTGAAGAGGGTTTCGGGAATCATACCACTGAACGTTAACTGTGGGAGCAGCTGCCCCGGTGGCTCCGGCATATTCGAAATCCACCTCTGTATCCAGCGGCAGCTCCGCCACCGGACGATCCAGACCTCCCACCATGACTATGGCTGTGGAATCATCCGAAGGAATATCCACCTTTTGGGGTGCACTGGCATAATCCGTAAGGGTTCCGTCATTTATATCCTCCGCTACAAGGTAGACATAGTAATCCTCCGGCAGTGAGGAGGGCAGGTCATAATTGACATATCCACTGTCTATAGAGCCATTATTAACTTCCTTGACAGACTTATAATCCAGTATCCTTATTCCCTTCTTATCCTCCGCATTATATTCCTTATCCAGCACCATAACGGAAATCTGTGTGGCATTTCCGCTCCTGTCCCCCTCCAGAGCATAGGGGATTATAACTTTGTCATCGACCCTGGTTATATGAGATTGTACATATAACGTCATCTTATCATCCACCAGGGTAAGCTTGTATTCGGCATCACTGGCGCCCTTTCTTCCATTCACTACGGAAGAAAAAAGAACCTTTTCCATGTCTATGTTACAGGCCGGAGAAATATAGAGATAATTGTTTACCCGGCTGTCCTGAACCAGGGCAAAGGGAGCACCATTAGCGACAGTTGTTACAGCGCCCGCTCTTCCATGATTGGTATCTTCAGACCTTTCGGAGATCACATAGGGATTTCTTGTCCAGTATTGCCGGCCGTAGCCCCCCACAACCCCGACTTCCGTCTTCCTTCTGATCTTGGCCTGCTCAGAAAAAGGCTCCAGTGTGAGAGGATATCCGTAATCCCCATTGAAGAGATCCGAAGCATCCAGACAGAAGAACTTTTCCCCGTTCAGAGGAACGGTATAGTATTTTGCGTCGTAATAGTTATCATGTTTTCTGTGATAGCTATGATGCTTCACCACAAAATCAGGAAGATAACCGCCGTTTTCTTCGCTCTTTACCTCCAGACTGGCCTGACGGCTCTCGGTCACGGCACTGAGCTCTACATTGGTAAAGGGCGCTTTTACTTTTAATAAGGTGCCCTCCGGATCGTTCATTGTGCGGGAAAGCCTGCTGTCCTTCCAGATATTTGCGTTCTCCGTGCTACTGTCCGGATTAAAACACTCTGTAAAAAGGACGGAATCACAGTCAAGGAATAGGGACTCTTTGTTGTCGGTCCTGAAACCGGAGGCAGCCGGATCCAGTACCCTGAACCTTATACTCCTTTTCTTATCCGTAAAGCCTGGTTTATATGTACCCAGATATACGTAGCTCCCGTGCCAGGCGTAGGATGAAGCATCCGGTCTGTCGGGCTTTTTCATTTCGCTTGTGCCGAGCATAATGTTGTCAACTGTTTTCCCGGTATAATCATAAGCCGAAGCATCCGCCGTATCTAACAAACACACGGCGGCCATGGTGCAAAGCACAGCAGGTATCAGTTTTTTTAAGCTATTCTTTATTCTCATATCCGGATCAGCCTTTTTTGGTTATAAAAACTCACTCTGAAACAATAGTACAGCAGTATTAGACACAAAAGAAACACTTTATTCATTGTCATCCTGACTTAGGATCTCTATCATCTCACGGACCATCTCCTCGTCCTTAAGCTGGAAAAGGAAATCAACCCTTCTGGAAGCCTCCATGTCCACTTCCCCGTCTTCGTCATACACGGGATTCATATATGACCTTCCGGTGGCGGACACCAGTTCCTTTAAGGAATCAAGCTGCTCCTCCGGCAGTATCTCGCTCTTGTCGTTTAAGCAATACTCCGCCACAGCCAGGGCCCTTTTCTGGGAGAGCTCCAGGTTAAAGAGATAGTTTCCGTCCGTATCCGTGTGCCCTTCTATAAGTATTCCGGAGATATTGTCCTTATACTTGGGGCTTAAGAGCACGTCCGCATATCTCGGCAGGAATTCGGCAAGGAACTCTTTTCCCTTTTCAGTAAGGGTTGACTTATTATACTCAAATAAAACGCTGGAATCAAAGGTGATGGCACCGGTCTTCTCGTCCACCGCGACCTTTAAGTCCGAGTCCTTGAACTCATTTTTAAGGTCCTCCACCAGCTCCGCCCTCACACCGATTATGTCGTCAAGCTTCTGCTGCTGCTCGCTCATAAGGGCTTCCAGCTTGTTTAGGAGCTCATGCTGCTCCTTTAAGGTCTTTTCCTGAATGGCGATCTTTTTTCCCTGCTCCGCCAGAGCCTCCTCCTGGGCGTTCAGCATCTCCGCCTGCTCATCAAGCCTTGACTTCTGGTCAGTGACTATGGCTCTCTCTTTTTCCAGCTCATCCGCCTTAACTAATAGTTCCTCTTCCTTGCCCAAAAGTTCGGTCTGTTTTTCATCATACTGTATCTTCGCATGAAGCATGGATACCGCTATGATTATCACAAACACCAGAAGAAGTCCGGCCATCATGTCGGAATAGGAGAGCCAGTATGTAGTTTCGTCGTTTCCTCTTCTTCTCATTACTTACGCCTGTAATCCCTTAAAGCTGCCGAAAACTCATCCATGGATGCGGAAACGTCCTTCAGCGCCTTTTCCACGCTCCGCAGGGAATAATCCACGCTTTCAGGCAGACGCTCCATGGAATCATTGATCCTGTCCACGGAATCCCTGAAATGAGTCTCCACTCCCCGGAGGTTCTCATTTATTGTCTTAAAGGTGTCCTCCACCTCCCTGGGGAAGGCTTCACCCAGCTTTTCGCTGCGTTCGCTCTGCTTCTTTAAGAGCTCCAGCTCCTTCTCCACCGTGCTCTCCATCTCCTGTATCTCATCCACATACTGGCGGAGAGACGCCACAACGCTCCTGGTCTGGGTGGAAATGACGTTCACGTTTTCCGCGGTGGTTAAGTTCTTATTGTAGATCTCCTGCATCTGCTTCTCATTCTCACCCTGGATCACAAGCGTCCTGTTCATCGTATCGGAGAGATTGGTAAATATCTGATCCAAGGAATTATTCAGTTCCGCGATGAACACACTCACAACCTTGGACATCTGCTCCATCTGGTTCCTGGTGGCCATGTCCGCAAAGTCCTCCACCGTGTCGTTAAGACGGTCAAAGTGGGGATCCAGGATGGCTTTCAGAGAATCGGAAAAGCCGTATCTCACTGCATCCGAAAGTCCCTTTATGGCTTCGGTCTGCTGTTTCTCAAGCTCCATCAGACGGTTTACGCCCTCTGCCCTGGTATCCGGCATAACGTATTTCTTATATGCGCTAAGGAAGTTTCTTACCGCATCCTCCGCCTCTCCCAGCCTTCTCCTGTAGACATAGTTGAAGACAAGGGAAAAGACCATACCGTAGATAGAGGTATGGAAGGCCACCTTTATGCCGTCCATCAGAGGCTCAATGCTGTTTGTGATCTCTGCCGTGGTGCCGGTATTGAAGCTCTGGAGTCCCAGGGACAGTCCTATGAAGGTGCCGAGGATACCAAGTCCCGTCATGGCTCCCGCCACCTGGGAGAGCTGCTCCCTGTGGATCACGCTGTCGATAAGATCCAGCCCGATATAATCACCTATATCGCATCTGTAGTAGTTATCGCCTGCCGTCTCCGTCCGCTCCAGCTCGAATTTATAGTCCTTGAACTGCTCTGAAAGGATCCTGTCCCGGAAGAGCTCCTCCTTTTCGTCGTTATATCTGTCCCAGAGGAACTTCCGTGTATGCCTGGCGTCATCCTCTATCTTCGCCGAAACCCGGTTTAAGTCCCAGGTGATATTTGCCGCGGGCCAGAGGCTCCCGGTGATACAGACGATGAAGATGATGCCCACTATGACGAACATCACTATGTTCACTATGAGGTTCTCGATCCCCGCTGCCTGCCCCTTTGAAAAGAGGTTAAAGAACAGACAGACCCCCAGCATAGCAAAATAGGTCAATAAAATGATCGTTTCAAATCCTTTACGGCTCATGTCTTTTCTTCCTTTTCATTCCCGAGGATCAAAATCCTCAGATCCTTGCCACACCGCTGTTTCTTGCGGCCTCCGCCACCGCTTCCGCCACCTTCGGACCCACCCTCGGATCAAAAGCATAGGGTATTATGTGGTCCGGATCCAGCTCGTCCTCCGATATAAGCTCCGACAGCGCCTTTGCTGCTGCCATCTTCATTTCCTCGTTTATATCCCTTGCCCTGACATCAAAGGTACCTCTGAAGATACCGGGGAATGCCAGCACGTTATTTATCTGGTTCGGGAAATCGCTCCTTCCCGTAGCCACAATGGCTGCTCCCCCTGCCTTTGCGTCATCCGGGAATATCTCCGGTGTGGGGTTCGCGCAGGCAAACACTATGGCGTCCTTATTCATGCTCCTTACCATTTCGGTGGTAACGGTCCCCAGAGCGGATACTCCTATGAACACATCCGCACCCACGAGCATTTCCCCGAGGGAACCCTGCTTTTTTTCAAGGTTTGTGACCTCCGCCATCTCTTCCTTTATCCAGTTAAGGCCTTCCCTGCCCTTATAAATGGCCCCTTTCCTGTCACACATCACCACGTGCTTAAAGCC
Organism: Lachnospiraceae bacterium; assembly: GCA_017475845.1. GTDB lineage: Bacteria > Bacillota > Clostridia > Lachnospirales > Lachnospiraceae > NK4A144. The sequence continues at coordinate 5,356 of JAFVEU010000023.1, forward strand.
TGCGGAAAGCAGCAGCTTTACAATGGCCACCGCCGCAGCTCCGGCTCCGGAGGTCACGATCTTCACCTCTTCCTTTTTCTTTCCGGTGATCTTTAATGCATTGGTGAGTCCCGCCAGGGTTATGACCGCGGTTCCGTGCTGGTCGTCATGGAAAATGGGGATATCGGTCCGTTCCTTAAGCTTCCTCTCTATCTCAAAACAGCGGGGAGCCGAAATATCCTCCAGATTGATGCCTCCGAAGGAAGGGGCTATGAGAGCCACGGTATTTACGAACTCATCCACATCCTTTGTCTTTACACAAAGAGGAAAGGCGTCCACATCTCCGAAGGACTTGAAGAGCACGCATTTACCCTCCATCACTGGCATCCCGGCCTCCGGCCCTATGTCCCCCAGCCCCAGCACAGCCGAGCCGTCGGTTATCACGGCGCAGATATTGTGTCTTCTGGTAAGATCATAGGATCTGTCCACATCCTCTTTAATCTTTAAGCAGGGTTCCGCCACACCCGGTGTGTAGGCTAAAGAGAGATCCTCCTTATTCTTTACCGGGACTCTGGAGATCACCTCTATCTTTCCCTTCCACTTCTCATGGAGCTTTAATGACTCCTTTGCGTAATCCATCACTTCTCCTTTCTGTCTGTATCTGTCCGGAACCCCCCGGATCCCGTACAGTTATCTCTTTCTTAAAAAGAAATCCGACAGTTTATTAAGCAGTGTAACTTTATCTATGGTCTTTAAGAGATAGTCCGCGGGCTTTAAGTCCACCACGGCCAGGACGCTGTCCTTATCCCCGTGGCCTGTAAGAAACATCACCGGAATATCCCCCGTTTCCGAGTCGCTCTTCAGCATCTCCAGCACCTGGGGGCCGTTTGCCACAGGCATCTCATAGTCAAGGAGCACCAGATCCACATGCTTTTTCGCCAGATAGCTTATGGCCTGTACACCGTTTGAAGCCATACCCACGTGGTAGCTGTCCTTAAGCCATTCGTAAACTGTCCTCATATAGGTGATGTCATCATCGACTATCAATATGTTTTTCTTCGCCTTCTCTCCGGTATTGTTCTCCAGATAGGAGCAGACGGAATCCACCAGCTCATCCATCACCAGCGGTCTCTTAAACCATCTGTAGATCAGCACCTCGGGGATCGACTTAAGCACCGTCTCATAGTCGGACTGATCCCCGATAAGGATGATCTTCCTATCCAGATCCTCAGCCATGTCCTTGATGTAGACCAGGGTTTCAGTCATATCCCCCGCCTCCTCCACCATAAAGAGGATGATGAGGTCCGTATTCTCTTTTTCGTTCTTTAATTCCTTAATGCTGCCGTGGGACAAAACGGCATGTATCCTTTGTTCCTCCAGCTTTGTGATAAGGCTTTTTGCGAGAAAGCTCTCAGTCTTACATACGGTCAGAACCTTTCCTGTGGCAGTTTTCATCTTCTTTCCAACCCTTCTTTGGCGAGTCTTGCTATTTCTTCCCACTCAAGAGCATTTAAGCTCTCCTCTATCTTTCTCAGATGGTCCGCTTCGGCAGGAGGCAGGCGGTATCCCTTCATCTCCCTTATCCAGGAATCCATCATTCCGTAATCCATGCTGCCTGCGATCTCCGTAAGGGTAAGATAGGCTTCCTTAAGGCTTTTCTCCGGGATCTCCGGAAGGTCTTCGCTTCCTTCGTCAAGGGGCGCAAGGTGTTTATCCAGCTCCCTGAAATCATTGAGGAGTGCGGCAGTATTCTTATCGATGTAGTCCCTGTCCCCGCTTTTTCCCGCTTCTTCCAGCTTCTTTGCCGCTTCCGAAACAGCTTCGGCTCCCAGGATACGGGCGGAGCTCTTCATGGCATGGACCTTAATGGTATAGTTTTCAATATCTCCGCTGTTATAAAGCTCCTCCAGCTCCTCCGCCTTCTGAAGGGCGGTTCCGTGGAAGATATTTAAGACCGAGAGAAAGCTGTCGGCAGAACCGCAGTTAATAAGCCCCTTTTCGACATCCAGCCCCGGCACATCCTTTAACCATCCGGGCAGCTCATCCGTTTCATTCTCCGCCCCCGGGGATAAAGTCCCGTCAAGCTCATTCTCTCCGCTGTCATCCTCCGGAGGCAGCACCTTCTCCGGCGGCAGATATCTCTTTATCATCTTTTCAAGCTTTATCCCGTTCACGGGCTTGGAGAGATAATCGTTAAATCCGGCGTTTAAGTACATCTCTCTGGCTCCGGATATGGCATTGGCAGTGAGAGCCACATATATCGTGTCTTCATCCCCGCCTCTTTCCTTCATGGCATTAAGGGTCTCCTTACCGTCCATCACAGGCATCATGTGGTCGATAAAAATGATATCATAAGCCTGTTCTTCTGTCATTTCCAGAGCCTTCTTTCCGGAAGGCGCCGTATCCACCCTCATGCGGGTCTTCTTTAACAGATTCCGGATAAGCTCCAGATTCACTTCCGTGTCATCCACCACCAGTATACGGGCATCCGGCGCATGGAAAAGCTCCCGGTAACCGCTTGTCTCCTCCTCCGGAACATTATCCTCCACTTTGAAATCACCCACCGGATCCCATCTCACCACGGACTGTCCGATCCCGAAGGAGAAAACGGAGCCCTTTCCGTACTCACTCTTTACGCTGAGCTCGCTACCCATAAGATCGAGAAGCTGCCGTACTATGCTCATGCCAAGACCTGTGCCTTCAATGGAACGGTTTCTCTTCTCCTCCATCCTTTCAAAGGGTGAGAAGAGCTTGTTCATCTCCTCTTCCTTCATGCCTATTCCGGTATCGGAAATGGTGAAATTAAGGAGGATACTGTCCTCATCCTTTTTCTCAAAGCCAACGTCCATTCTGACGCTGCCCTTTTCCGTATATTTGACGGCATTTGTCAGCAGATTTAGTAATACCTGTCTGATCCTTATCTCGTCACCGTAGAGAAGCTGGGGCGTTTCACTGTCAAGGCTCACATCAAGATCAAGTCCCTTGTCCTCCGCCCTGCCGATTATCATGTTCACCAGATCCTTGACAAGGGGCTTTAGCTCATACTGTACCGGGATGATCTCCATCCGTCCTTCTTCTATCTTCGTAAAATCAAGGATATCATTGATCAGGGACAGCAACGTCTCTCCGGCTCTCCTTATATCCCTGGCATAGGACAGGGTCTGCTCTTCACCGCTCTCCCTTAAGATCATCTCGTCCATGCCGAGAACTGCATTTATGGGAGTGCGGATGTCATGTGACATGTTGGCCAGAAACGAGGACTTGGCCTTATTTGCCCTGTCCGCTATCCTCTTCTGCTCCTCCAGTGCCTCCATCTGCAGTACATCACTGGTATCATCCACCAGGGAATAAATGGTGCCGGACAGCCTTCCGTTCTGATATATCTCATTTTTTTCCGGGGAATAGATCCTCTCCTTCAGAACTATGGGCTCCCTGCTCTCCGCGTGCTGACGTATCATATCCACGACTTTGTCCGGATCGTTTTTCAGCTCCGGGAACATATTAAGAGCAGGCTTGTTATAGTAGCTCACTTCCCCGTAGGTATCCACGGCTATTATCCCTTCGGAAAGCTCGTCTATCACATATCTTCTGGCCAAAGTCGCAGTATCCAGAAGGTTATAGCGGATTATTGCGATGAATAGGAATATGGAACCGAGGGCATATCCCAGTGTGGTAATATCAAAGAATTCCAGAAAGGTCATGACCCTTGTAACATGCAGTATATAAAAGGCACTTTCCGTAAATATGGCTATGAAGACCATAAACAGCTTCTTTCTGGTCTCCGGGCTCCTCTCCTTCAGCCATCTTCTTATTAAGAAAATGAGCCCCATCACCACATAGGATATCTGTATCAGGGTATAGGTCCTGTGCCAGGGACCCTGTCCATATTTTACCTTTAAGAAATCCCCGGCCTGGACCACCCGCACATTCGTATAATAAAGCGCATGGTAATCAATGCTGAATATCACTATGTAAGTGGCCGCATGGATAAGGGAAAGCCCGGCCTTCACGAATCCCGGGATCTCCACATTGCATAACTCCGCCAAAAAGAGGAACAGGGCGAAGGCTATCCAGATACGTCCCGCATAGGACAGCTTCAGGGCCGTGAAATAGGCTTCCTCCGACCGGGCCTTAAGCTGCATGAGATACCCCAGATTGGAGATAAGGGTAGCCGCAGTACCGAAAAACAGGTAGGAATGCAGCCTGCTGTTCCATTTATACAGCGCGATCCAGGCCACCACGAACAATACGGCTATGGTCCCGTACAGTATGTAGATAACAATGTTAAATGTAGTGATCAAAAACTTTCCCCTTTATCGCCTGTTTCCGTTATTCTTTTCTTCGTTTTTTACTCTTCTCTATGCTCCCTGATCAGAAAGCCACGTCATTCCAATGCTGCTTCGCATGAAATGACACGACAACATATGATTATACCATCATTCTCATCATCCTGCCTTAAAATCTTTTCATATGACCGATACTTCAACCCTCCTTCACCTGCAGGTATCCGGAAAAAGTGTGACTTTGCAAAGAAGAACGGCCGGATTCAGCCGCAAAACCCGTATACAGTAACCGGTAGCAATCACGCAGGCGATTTGTTACAATAGAGTAATGAAAAAATTTATCGGCGACAGAGCCTTTTATATAAAAGTCATGGGAATAGCCATTCCCATAGTCATACAGAACGGCATTACCAATTTTGTGAGTCTCCTGGACAACATCATGGTGGGGCAGATAGGAACGGAGCAGATGTCAGGGGTGGCTATCATAAACCAGCTCTTCTTCGTCTTTTATCTTGCGCTGTTCGGTGCGGTATCCGGCGCCGGTATTTTTACGGTGCAGTATGTGGGCCAGAAGAATAACGAGGGTGTCCGCTACACCATGCGGATAAAGCTTTTGGTGGCTGTGGTCATTTCGCTTATGGGGATCCTTCTCTTATTGCTCGTACGGGAGCCCCTTATCTCCCTCTTCCTCCACGAACAGGGAGACGGGATAGACCCGGCCGCGACCCTGTCCTTTGCCGAGAGCTACCTCTTTGTAATGCTTACGGGGATCCTGCCCTTCGGTATCACACAGGCCTATGTGAGCACCCTCCGCGAGTCCGGAGAGACCGTGGTGCCGATGACAGCGGGACTGACTGCCGTCATAGTCAATCTCACCCTCAACTACATCCTGATCTTCGGACATTTCGGCGCACCTGCGCTTGGAGTGACGGGAGCCGCCTGCGCCACGGTAATCTCCCGTTTTGTGGAGCTTGCCATAGTCGTGATATGGACCCACCTTCATAAAGACCTGCTCCCCTTTGCCGAAGGTCTTTACTCCGGTTTCGGAATACCCCTGTCCCTCCTTATCAAGATACTGATAAAGGGCACTCCCCTTTTCTTAAATGAGCTTCTCTGGTCCGCAGGAATGACAGCCCTGACTCAGTGCTATTCCACCAGAGGCCTGGCTGTGGTGGCCGCATTCAACATCTCCGGCACCATTGTCAATCTCTTTAATGTGTTCATGATCTCCATGGGAGCCGTGGTATCAATCATGATAGGACAGATCCTGGGATCCGGCGATATGTCGGACGTTGTCGATACGGACAATAAGCTTATCGCCTTTTCCGTGGCTCTTTCCACAGTTCTGGCAGTGCTGCTCATCATAGTTGCGCCCGTTTTCCCCAGGTTCTACAATACCTCCGATGAGATCCGGCATCTGGCTGCCACTCTTATGACCGTTGCCGCCGCGTTCATGCCGGTATCCGCTTTCCTGAACTCCGCGTATTTCACCATCCGTTCGGGAGGCAGGACCGTAATAACCTTCCTTTTCGACTCTGCCTATCTGTGGGTGATATGCTGGCCCGTTGCCTTATTTCTCTCCCGCTATACGGATATCGACATGGTCCGCATGTATATCGTGATCCTGTCCCTTGATTTTATCAAGGTTCTGGTGGGCTACATCATGCTGAAAAAACGGATCTGGATCCGGGACCTGGTGGGAACGCCGTAAATTTTACCCTTTTTATTGCTCCGGAAATGTATTATCATAGAAGTATCATAAAGCCCCTTTTAGGATAATGGTATGAAGGACATTCACGACATTCGGGATTTTCATAATTTAAGAAAGATCAAACTGTCCAGCTCTCTGAGTTTTAAGGTGGGTATTTCTGTCTTTGTCTTTTCTTTCATCTACTTTATCTGCGTCATTGGATTCAGTGGGTATACAAATACCCTCTTCTCAACCTCCGCCATTGCAGAGCGAAATTACTGTCTGGCAAGGACAATTGCTGTTTCCCTGCCTCAGGAATATCCCGTCAGGCTTTTTAAGCAGGTGAGGGAGATCTATGACAGTCTCCCCTCTGACGTTAAGGATGACTACAAAAGTCCCGGATACAAGAAGCTCTTTGAGCCGGTCTTTACGGATGAATACTACACTCTTCGGCGGACCCTGATCAAAAATGTGGATAACAATCTTGTTTCCTGGATCAATTTCCATATAGAAGACAGCGCCAGAAACAAGGTGATCTTCGTCATTGATTCCGACATCATGGAGGATGGCCGCTACGATGCAGGCTGGCAGGGAAGTCTCGATAATTATATTCACTCCGATCGCGATCTGGCAGAATATACCGTACATTCCGATCCGGAATACGGACAGACCATCATTGTACGCGCCCCCTTCTATGATCCCGGTTCCGGTGAGATACTTGGATATGTAAGTGTCGGTGAAAGAGAGCGTAATGTCACCACCAATAACATCGCTTTCCTGCTGTTTTTCGGTCTCATACTTCTGGTACTCACCCTGATATTCATTGTCACCTCCGTGGGAGGCATCAGAAGGCTGGTTATAGATCCCATAATCCTTCTTTCCGAGGCAGCCACCAGATTCAGTAAAAAACAGGACAGAGAAACATCCTCCCATGTGTTCAAGGATCTGGGCATCAGATCTAATGATGAGATCGGGCTTCTGGCCGAATCCATGGCCTCCATGGAAGAGGATATCCATGGATATGTGGACAACTTAAAGAACGTCACAAGGGAAAAGGAAAGGATCGCCACCGAACTGGATGTTGCCTCAAGGATACAAAAATCCATGCTTCCCAGCGAACTCACGGGATACAACGGAAAGCTGGATTTCTCCATAAGTGCTCTGAGCCGTTCCGCAAAGGAGATGGGCGGAGACTTCTATGACTTCTTCGCTATAGATGATGACCACATAGGGATCACCGTGGCGGACGTATCCGATAAGGGCATACCCGCTGCACTCTTCATGGTCATTAGCCGCACCCTGATAAAAGGCAGTGCCTTATTACATCATAATCCAAGCAGGGTTTTGTCAGATGCCAACCATGTGCTCTGTGAAAGAAACGACGAGTCCATGTTTGTTACCGTGTTCTTCGGGATCTATACGGTTTCGGAAAAAAAGCTCAGATATGTAAACGCCGGACATGAATATCCCGCGATCTACAGAGCCGACAGCGGTGATTATTCCCTTATCGAGGAAGATCACGATCTGGTGCTGGGAATAATGGAAAATGTGGAATTTAATGAAAGAGAGCTTCAGCTTAACAGCGGAGACAGGCTGCTCCTCTACACCGACGGTATCCCCGAAGCCATTAATAAGGATGGCAGCGCTTACGGCGAGAGCACTATGCTTGCATGTTTAAACCGCTCTCACGACCTCCGGGGCCGTGAGCTTCTGAACCTTATCCGCGACGATATCGATACCTTTGCCTCGGGAGTTCCCCAGTTTGACGATATGACCATGCTGCTGCTGGAGATAGACCCCGGGGAATAAGCGCATCTTTTCCTTCGATAATGATTGAGCCGGAGCGCTTTATTTGGTATTATTAGCCTTATGAAGAGCAAGCTCATGGAATCCCTGAAAACGGAATGGGCGAATCTGGACCGGAACATCTATGTGGGTGAACGTCTGGAATCTAACCTCAAGGCACTGACCTTTGTCAGTGTTGTTTCTGCGCTGCTTGGGCTTATTCTGCTGGTGGTTGATATAATCACAGTGAACCTGCCTCTCATCATCCCTTCCTCTGCCACTCTTTTCGCTGCCCTTGGCTGTGCTTACAGCTCCCATGTATTAAAAAACCGTAAGATAGCTGTCCTGTTTCCGGCTGTTTTCTGTTCTTCCTTTTTAACCTTCTATATCCTTACCGGAGTCGGAAACGGTTCGGCAGTCCTCTGGTCCCTGCTGGCACCCATAGGCTTATGCTATTTTGTCAGCGTAAAATTCGGGATCCTGTTTTCGCTTTACTATACCATCCTTGTTTCCATAGTCCTTTATTCACCGCTTGGCACCCGTTTCAGCGCATATTATTCACCGGATGTCCTCAGACGTTTTCCTGTGCTCTACGCCACCCTTTCCATCTTTACCGGAATGGCCATGATGCAGTATCACAGCAAGGCTCTCTTTGAGATCGATCACGCTAACAGCCTTATGGAAGAGGTTGAGAGGCAGACCGCCGTGGTCAAGGAACAGAGCCGTAAGATCGAGCAGATGTCCTATCAGACCATTCTTACTCTTGCCAATGCCATAGATGCAAAAGATCCATATACGAAGGGACATTCAACCCGGGTGAGCCAGTATTCCGCCTGCCTGGCGGAATCCCTTGGCTGGGACAAGGAAAAGATCAATGACTTAAGGTTTGCAGCCCTGCTCCATGATATCGGAAAGATCGGGGTTCCCGATTCCATCCTTAATAATCCCAAAACTCTTACGGATGTGGAACGGGATATCATCAGGTCCCATACCACCATAGGGAAAGATATGCTGAAGGACAAGGTCATGGTGGAAATGGCGGATGAGGTGGCAGGAAGCCACCATGAAAGATTTGACGGTACCGGCTATCCTTCAGGACTGAAGGGCGGAGAGATCCCCATGGAAGCAAGGATCGTAGCCATAGCTGATTCATTTGATTCCATGAGCTCCGACAGGGTATACCGGAAGGCCTGCGAGCCCGAATATATCCGGAGAGAACTCAAAGACGGAAAGGGAACTCAGTTTGACCCCTATCTTACGGATCTCTTCTTAAACCTCTGGGATCAGGGTAAGCTTAATGACATCCTGAATGTGGACTCCAATGAGGACGGGGAAGCGGTGGAAGCCTCTTCCGTTATATTAAAGGAAGTGGTGGAAACCTTTGTGACACAGGGGTCGAAGGATGAGATCGATATAACCACCGGTATAATGAGCAGAAATGCGGGAGAAAGTGTCATTGCCCGGGAAATGAAGGAAGAAGAGGGCTGCCTCGTATTCATGGATGTGGATAACTTAAAGAAGATCAACGACACCTACGGACATGAAGCCGGAGACAGAGTGCTCCATCTGATGGGTGACACCCTGACGTCCAACAGCTCTGACAGCCTTTGCTGCAGGCTGGGAGGGGACGAATTCCTGCTCTTCCTTAAGAAAGCCTCTTCAGATGTGGCGGAAGAACGGATAAAGAAGATCATCCGTGATTTCGAAGTGAATAAGAAGGATGACCCTGAGATCTGCATAGCATCCATATCTGCAGGTCTTGTTATGTGCAGTCCCGAAGACAGCTATACGGATGCCTATAACAAG
>JAFVEU010000271.1 GCA_017475845.1 Lachnospiraceae bacterium
AATGCCAATACGGATGCAAAGACCTTAAAGTCCATTCTTGCTGTGACGAAGCTCTTAAAGGAATATGGTAATAAGAACGCCTACATAACCGCTGTGATAAGGGACGAGGAGAATAAGGAAGCCGCTGAGGTTGCGGGAGAGGGATATGCTGAGATACTGTCCTTTAATGACGTGATGAGCAGGATCATTGCCCATACAGGACGGAATGCCGGCCTTTCCCAGGTCTATACAGAGATCTTTGATGCTGACGGCAGTGAATTCTACATCGAAGAGCATCCTGATGCGTACGGAAAGACCATATCCGAGCTTAACCGTTATTTCCCCGTATCCACAGTCATTGGGTTCCTTCGTTCCGATGGGGAGATCCTCCTTAATCCGGAAAAAGACCTCAAGGCAGAAAAGGGAGATAAGCTTATCCTTTTCGCCGAGGATGACGGTGAAAGCCATATGGACGCAGAGCTCCATGCCGTAAGGGAAGAGGATATCCTTAAGGAATACAGAAAAGAGGAAGTTGAGAAAAAGGATATGCTGATCATCGGCTACAGCAGCAAGATAAGGTATATCCTTGAAGAAGAGGATAATTACGTGGCCCCCGGGTCAAAGATGACCATTGCCCTTTCTGAGGAGCAGGCCGTATATAAGGAAGAGATAGATGGCTTAAAGCTTAATAACATTATTACAGAAGTGGTGGTATGTGATATCTACAGCCGCTCCGTCTTAAGATCCCTTTTGAAGGAGGATAATACGGTCCTTGTCCTTGCGGATAATGAGGAAGGAATGGACGAGGATACGGCAGAGCAGAGGGACGCAAAGATACTGCTGATCCTTCTGCAGCTTAAATACCTCTCCCAAAGCCTCGGCATAAAATTACGCGTTACAAGTGAGATGCTGAGAGCCGAAAACCAGGAGCTGGCTGAGATCGCGGAAGTAAATGACTTTGTCATAAGCAGTAATATCACAAGCCTTATCGTTACCCAGATATGCCAGGAAAGAGATTTAAAGGCTGTCTTCGAGGAGCTTCTCCGGGAAGAGGGTTCGGAGATCTATGTCCGTCCTGCTAAGAATTATATAAAAACAGGGCAGAAGACCGATATCTACACGGCATGCGAGGCTGCTGCAAGACAGAGAGAGATCCTTATCGGATATCGTAAGGAGAATAAGCTTACAGGGGATCTTGAGATCGTCACCAATCCTCCCAAATCAGCCGAAGTCCTCTTTGAGGATCAGGACGCCTTTGTGGTGATCGCAGTGGACTGACATATGGAATGTACTCTTTGTCCCAGAAACTGCAGGGCTGACCGTGAAACTTCATTCGGTATATGCGGTGCCGGGAAAAGAATAAGGATCGCAAGAGCCGCCCTCCATTACTGGGAGGAGCCCTGTATCTCCGGGGAAAAGGGATCGGGAGCGGTGTTTTTTACGGGCTGCGCTCTTCATTGTATCTACTGCCAGAACCGGGAGATCTCTTTAATAAAACCGGAAGCAGAAGACAGCATATCCCCAGGCAGAGAGGTGGATATACCGGAGCTTATAGAGATCTTTTACGATCTCCGTGAACAGGGCGCCCATAATATAAATCTGGTGACAGCGGATCATTATATCCCCCTTGTTGCGGAGGCTATAAGGAAAGCGAAGGATCAGGGCTTTAAGCTGCCCTTTGTGTTTAACTGTTCGGGATATGAGACGGTTAACAGCCTTAAGATCCTTGAAGGTCTTGTGGACATATATCTTACGGATCTTAAATATGCGGAAAATGAGCTTGCAAAAGCCTTTTCCAATGCGGAGGATTATCCTGAAACCGCAAAGAAAGCCCTTTCCGAAATGTTCAGGCAGTGTCCCCTGTTGGAATATGATGAAAAGGGAATGCTGAAAAAGGGCGTTATCGTAAGGAATCTTTTGCTTCCGAAGCATGTGATGAATTCAAAGAAGGTGCTCCGGTACCTGTATGAGACCTACGGTGACAGTATAATAATAAGCATAATGAGCCAGTATACTCCAGGGGATCATATTCCGGATAAATATCCGGAACTGAAACGAAGGGTCAGCAGGGCTGAATACGAAAGGCTTACGGACTACGCGATAAAGCTTGGAATAAAAAATGCCTTTATCCAGGACATAAGCTCCGCAGGCAGCAGTTTCATACCGGAGTTTACAAGATAGACATTATATCGTATATTATATAAGTGGATTGCAGGCATAAATACAGATACTATATACGGGGGCAGAACAGTGTCAGACATGAGCATTCAGGATCAGAACAATAACGGCAGAAAACCGGCCTTTGAAATGAACGAAAATGTTAAGACCAACAGAGGCAAGGGTATCATAAAGGATATTGAGTTTAACGAAGAAGAGAAAACCTTTGTTTATATGGTCATAGTCAGGGGACTCTTTGTCCTTCCCTATAAAGAGGAGGAGCTTGATAAGATCTGATATGATCTTCATCGTTCTTCATGTTCCGCAGGTTGTCAGATGAAGTTTGTTGTGTTCAGAATCGGCTGTCTTAGGATCGCCGATTTTTACATGATAAAACCATTTATTCCTGAAGAAAGGCTTCAGTTACGGAAGACCGAAGAAGAAAGAACAGAAGAAGACAGATTTGCGGAAATAGAGAATGAATTTGAAGAAATAACACTTGATGATATCAATACCGTAAATAATAATTGATGGGCTAAAGACAGGAATACCGGAAAAAAGGAGTCGGATCATATGGACAGAAGTGAGATAATGGAGCTGCGAAAGCTGTTCAGGACCTACAGAGAGGATGGTTGTCCCGTAGGTGGCTTCAGCGGAGCATTTATTGACTCGGAAGGTGATATCAGGGGAGCATTTGGCATCGAGAGCTTTCACAATAAGGAAGATGCGGTTAAAAAACGGATATTTACTATCGCATCAAAGACCATCAGCAATAACGCTGTCTCCATGGAAATAAACAGAGAAGCGGCGGATCTTTTTGAAAAGATCAGAGCAACCGGAGGATCGAACAAAGAGCTTACGGAAGAATTATCCTCCCGCATATCTGATGCCATAAAGGAAATCGGAGCAGATAACACCTATGCCGTTAATGTACTGGGCTACACCTATGACGTGCCTTTCAAGACTACTGATCACAAGACGATCATTGACGGTGTTTCCGATGAGGTATTTTCTTTCTTTGTCTGTATGATATCTCCGGTTGTTACCGGCAAACCCTCCTATGGATATTTCCCGGAGGATATGGAATTTGGCATGAATCCCATACTCCTGTCCGTGAATAATCCAATAGCGGGATTTGTCTATCCTGATTTTACCGACCGTACATCAAATATGGACAGTGTTCTTTATTTCAGGACTGCAAAGTTTGATATTTCAGCTTCGCTTTTCGGGATTGATGCTCCTCCCCTTCCCGTGACAGAAAGGAAGCCGAGAAAAACTGCAGCCGTGCAGGAACCGGAAACAGTTATACCTGCCACCGGGGAGATTTACGAGGTTCCCCAGGAGCCTCCGGTAGAGGAAGAAGATCGGAAAGAACCTGAAACGGCGATCCCTTCACTGGATTCCGGCTCCATGTCTTTAGAGGAAGTCCGGGGGCGTGATATAGCTTCCGAACGAAGGGAAGAAGAGGAATTCAGAGAAAAAGCAGAGGCCGGAAAAGAAGAAAAAGATACGGATAAAGAAGAGCTTTCCGCACCTGTGAAAAGAAAAAGAAGGGTCAGGATCTCCGGAGCCACAGATGGCCTTAAAAGACAGATGGTTGACGGGGTTATGTGTATAATCGTACCGGTTTCCGATGCGGATATAGAATGATACAGATAACACTACCTGACTTAACGCGAAGCTTTTATTCGGTTTTCAACGAGCGAGAATAAAGATTTTTTCTTGAGTCAACAGCTTTGCTAATGTACCAAAGTCAGGATATATCATGATATGTTCCGGCTCTTAATTTCTGGGATAATAAATCATATAAAAAGTGGCGCAGCCCCCACACATATCCAATGCAGGTCTACGCCTTGTATTTTCATGATAGCCTATCTACTTGGAAAAGTCAATGATTTCCGCTGTTTTTGTGATGATCTTTACGCGTCGGATACGCTTTGACAGATCAAAATAATGGCGGATTTTCCTGATTGCTTCGTCGTCCATCATTTTGCAACGCCGCAGGTCTATAATGATATTTACTGACTGATGCGACGCGTTCTGTACAATGTTCTTGATCGTATACTTCCCGGCTTCTACCGGAGACTTCATTTCCCAAGGTACACCCTGCAGGATGATATCCG
>JAFVEU010000272.1 GCA_017475845.1 Lachnospiraceae bacterium
AAAGGAAAGAGGAGGTATTGATAAGGCGCGGCGCGGCTCCGGATCATAACGGGGAGGGAGAGAATATGCTGCTTGAATTCATAGGCGCTGACCATGAGGTTACGGGAAGCTGTCACTACTTATCTGTAAACGGAAAAAACATTCTTGTGGATTACGGAATGGAGCAGGGGAGAAAGCTCTATGAAAATGCGGATCTTCCGGTGCTTCCGGGGGAGATAGACTATATACTTCTGACCCATGCCCATATTGATCATTCGGGACTGCTGCCCTTAGCCTATAAGAAGGGTTTCAGGGGGAAGATATTCGCCACGGAGGCTACGGCAAAGCTCTGTAACATCATGCTCCGTGACAGCGCCCATATACAGACCTTTGAAGCGGAGTGGCGGAACAGAAAGGCCAGGAGAAATTCAAATATAGAAGATTTCGTGCCGCTGTATACCATGGAGGATGCGGACGGGGCCATAAGGCTCTTAAATCCCGTTAAGTATAAGGAAATGATCCATATTTCCGACGGGATAGATGTGAGGTTCACGGATGTGGGCCATCTGCTGGGGTCTGCGGCAATTGAGGTCTTTCTCACGGAGGAGGGAGAATCCAGGAAGATTGTGTTTTCCGGGGATGTGGGAAATACCGACCAGCCCATAATCAAGGATCCCGAGGCTGTGGACGGTGCGGATTACGTGCTCATCGAATCCACCTACGGTGACAGGCTCCATTCCGATGACAAGCCTGACTACGTAAAGGAGCTTTCGGATATACTCACCTACACCTTTGAAAGAGGAGGGAATGTGGTCATCCCTTCCTTTGCGGTGGGACGTACCCAGGAGCTTTTGTATTTTATAAGAGAGATAAAGGAAAGGGGACTGGTCCCCGGGTTTGAGGATTTCCCGGTATATGTGGTTTCGCCTCTGGCGGTTGACGCCACCAGTATCTTCGGAAGGAGCTCCATAGAGTGCTATGATGACGAGGCAAAGGAGCTTTTAAGGAGGGGTGTGAATCCCCTGTCCTTCCCGAATCTGAATCTCTCCATTACACCGGACGATTCCAAGGAAATAAACTTTGATGACGAGCCCAAGGTCATAATCTCGGCTTCGGGCATGTGCGATGCGGGACGTATAAGGCACCATCTAAAGCATAATCTCTGGCGGAGGGAGTCCACTGTACTGTTTGTGGGATACCAGTCCGTAGGCACTCTGGGACGGGCTCTGGTGGAGGGAGCAAAGACCGTAAAGCTCTTCGGGGAAGAGATCTCCGTAAACGCAAACATCGAAGTCCTTACGGGAATGAGCGGACATGCCGACAGGAACGGCCTTGTAAACTGGATGAAGAACAGCTTCGATCCGGAGAGCACAAAGAAGGTCTTCGTTGTCCACGGTGATGACACGGTGACGGAGAAGTTTGCGGATCTCTTAAAGCAGGAGTTTAAGTTTGATGCCTATGCGCCCTTCAGCGGAACAAAATACGATCTCATAAAGAATGAGTTCGTTGAGGAGACCAGAGGCGTTGAGGTTAAGAAGGCATTTGACAAGACCAGGCTCAGCAGTGTATTCCAGAGACTTCTTGCGGCAGGAGAGCGTCTGCTTTCCGTTATCAGGAAGTATGAGCACGGGGCAAATAAGGATCTGGGCAAGTTTGCGGATCAGATCAATGCCCTTTCGGATAAGTGGGATAAATAGGTTAGGGGGATCTGCTTAAGGGCAGGGATCTCCCGGCAGGAGAATATATCATATGATCTTGATAGCGGCAGTAGACAGGAACTGGGGTATAGGAAAGGATAATTCCCTTCTTTTCAGGATCCCCGCAGACCAGAGATTTTTCAGGGAAACTACCACGGGAAAGGTGGTGGTGATGGGGAGAAGGACCCTGGAGAGCTTTCCCGGGGGAGCGCCCTTAAAGAACAGGACAAATATCGTCCTGTCGAGAAACCCTTCCTATGAAAAGAAAGGGGTCACGGTATTTAACGATACGGAAAGCCTTTTAACGGAGCTTGAGAAGTATCCCAAGGATTCGGTTTTCTGTATAGGAGGGGCAGCGGTATATAAGGAGCTTCTTCCTTACTGTGACAGGGCTTTGATCACAAAGGTGGAGGAAGCGTACGAGGCGGATGCATACTTTCCGGATCTTAATAAGCTGGAGGACTGGAAGGTTACGGAGGTGAGTGAAGAGCAGACCTGCTTTGACCTGGTCTACCACTTCATGACCTACGAAAGAAAGGGTAAGTAACTGTTCAGGAGCCGAAGGGGCCTGAATAGATACGCGGAATAAAAACTGCGCCGGATCGGGGCAGATATCAGATAAAGGAGACAAGTCATGGCAATATTACGTTTGAAGCCTGCATACTTTGACGATATGTGGGGCGGGAGTAAATTGAAGAAGGAGTACAACAAGGCGGATTATCCCGGATATGTTCTGTCCGAGACCTGGGAGCTTTCCTGTGATCCGGAGCATCCGACCCTTATCGACAGCGGATCCTATAAGGGAAAGACCCTGAAGGAGTACTTTGACGCCGAGGGAGAAAAGGCCCTGGGCAGCAGATACAGCCGTTTTGATGAATGGCCCCTTTCCGTAAAGTTCATAGATGCGCATCAGAATATTTCCATAAAAGTGCACCCCTCCGATGAATACGCGGAGAAACATGGACTTACAAAGGGAAATGACGAGTGCTGGTACATACTGGACGCTCTTCCCAACGCAGGCATATTCTACGGCGTTGACAGGGATGTTACAAAGGAAGAGTTTGAGAAGATGGTACGGGACAACACCTTTAAGAAGGTGCTGCATTTCCAGCCCGTAAAGAAGGGGGAGCTTTATTTCTGCGGCCCCGGGCTTCTGCATTCCATAGGAGCCGGAGTAGTGGTGGCTGAAGTAAAGCAGATGAAGCAGGTTAAGTACAGGGTTTATGATTTCGGACGGGTAAAACCGGACGGAAGTCCCAGGGAACTCATGATAGATGAAGCAAGAGAGGCTGCCATCCTTACGAAGAAGGTGCCTGAAAAGTATATTCACGGCCACCTCTGTGACTGTGATACCTTTACCATCGATAAGGTGGATGTGGACGGAGAGGCTTACCTTTCCACCGATGGCAGCACATTTAACCATCTGCTCGTGGTGGAGGGAGACATGCTGCTCCGTTCGGATGACCTGAGGATGGAAATAAACAAGGGAAACGGCATCTTTGTCAGTGCCGATCACGGGGAGTACAGAGTAAAGGGTCACGGCGCATTACTTAAGATAACGGTGTAAAAACACCGGGATCTCTTCGACTTGGTTAAAGCAGGGAAGCCGGGACATATGGAAAGATCTTATGAAAGATTCACTCCCTTTGAGATAATTACAACTCTGGGAGCGGAGATAAAGGAATTCTGGTTTGACTCCGTCATGACTCCAGTATCCATGATACTTGAGGTTGTGATGGAGATGATCATACCTTTTCTTATGGCGTCCATCATAGATAAGGGCGTGACGCCGGGAAATATGGCTCATATCAGGAATACGGGTATCATCATGATAATCGTTGCTGTTCTGGGCCTGCTTTTTGGCGTCATGGGAGCCCATTTCGGGGCGAAGGCTTCCGCGGGACTGGCAAGGAACCTAAGGAACACCATGTTTGAAAAGATACAGTCCTACAGCTTCCCGAATCTTGACAAATATTCAACCCCGGGGCTGGTGACAAGGCTCACTACGGACGTGACAAATATCCAGAATGCCTATCAGATGATCTTAAGGATGTTCATGAGAGCCCCCTCCTCCATCATAATCGCCATGGTCATGGCTTTTTCCATCAATGCAAGGTTATCCATGATATATCTCGCTGCGGTGATCTTTCTCGCTGTATTCATATACTTCCTTATGGGAAGGGTCACGGACCGTTTCGCGGAAGTCTTCTTAAAATATGATGACTTAAATGAGAGTGTGCAGGAAAATGTGTCCGGCATAAGGGTGGTCAAGGCCTTTGTAAGGGAGGAATACGAAAAAAAGAAATTCTTCACGGCTGCGGAAAACATATACAGGATGTTTGTCCGGGCGGAGAAGATGATAATACTGAATATGCCGGTGATGCAGTTTACGGTCTACAGCTGTATCCTCCTCTTAAGCTGGTTCGGGGCGCATTTTATAGTAAACAGCGAGCTGACTACGGGAGAGCTTATGAGCCTTCTCGCATATTGCATGAATATACTCATGTCCTTAATGATGCTCTCCATGATCTTTGTAATGGTCAGCATGTCCGCCGCCAGCGCCGGAAGGATCACCGAGGTCATAAGGGAGACACCGGTGATTAGGGAGCCGGAGGATCCGGTATATGAAGTGAAGGACGGCAGCGTCGTATTTGAAAACGTCTCTTTTTCATATTACGGGAAAGAGGGAGATAATATTTTAAGCGATATCGATCTTGATATACGGGACGGAGAGACCATAGGGGTCATCGGAGGCACCGGAAGCTCCAAGACCAGCCTTATAAACCTGATAAGCAGGCTATATGATGTGACCGGGGGCTCCGTAAAGGTGGGAGGAGTGGACGTCCGTTCCATAGACATAAAGACCTTAAGAAAAAACGTGGCCCATGTGCTGCAGAAGAATGAGCTCTTTTCCGGGACCATCCTTGAAAACCTAAGGTGGGGAAACGAGAACGCCACGGAAGAGGAATGCGCGGAGGCCTGCCGCATAGCCTGTGCGGCTGAATTTATAGGAAAGCTCAAGAATGGCTACGAGACCTATATAGAGCAGGGAGGGACCAACCTTTCCGGAGGACAGAAGCAGAGGCTCTGCATAGCAAGGGCCATACTGGGGAAGCCAAAGATACTGATTCTGGATGATTCCACCTCAGCCTGTGATACGGCTACGGACTCCGCCATAAGACAGGGCTTCAGGAATTCACTTCCGGGGATGACCAAGATTATCATTGCCCAGAGGATATCCAGCGTAATGGATGCGGACAGGATAGTGGTCCTTGAGGAGGGCCGGATCTCGGGAGTCGGAACCCATGAAGAGCTGATGAAAAATAATGAGATCTACAGGGATGTCTATGAGTCCCAGCAGAGCGGGGCCGGACTCTCGGATTTTGACGACTGAAGAGCGGGGCATAGCTGGGGAGGTTCATGACGAAAGACAGGACTCCCGGAACATAAGGACTGAAGAGCGGGAAAGCTGAACGCAGTCAGGATACAGAAATGGCAGAAGAAAAGGTAAGACAATTTCATGGCAGAAGGATGACCGCCGCCGGATCCGCAAAGGTAAAGGAACCGGGAAAGATATTCAAGAGGATCATAGGTATCGTGATGAAGCGCTACTCCTTAAGTGTGGTGATCGTTGTGGCCTGCATCGTGATCGGAGTCCTTGCAAACGTTCAGGGAACCCTTTTTACAAAGACATTGATAGACGATCACATCCTGCCCATGGTCAATAATAACAGCCGTGATTTCGGGCCTCTTTTTACTGCCATGATAAGGGTTGCCGTCTTTTATCTCATAGGCATCATCTCCTCATACGTGCACCAGAGGCTTATGATCGAGGTGTCCCAGGGGACGTTGAAGAACCTCCGCTGTGAGCTTTTCGAAAAAATGGAAAGGCTGCCGGTAAGGTACTTCGACACCCACCCCCACGGGGAGATAATGTCCGTATATACCAATGATATCGACACCTTAAGGCAGATGATAAGCCAGTCCCTGCCCCAGTTCCTTAATTCCATGATAACCGTGGTCAGCGTCCTTATCAGCATGCTGTTCTTAAATATCCCCCTTACCATCATAACTCTTTTCATGGTGGGGATCTCCTTCTTTGCGTCAAAGACCGCAACCGGCATTTCCGGAGGCTTCTTCAAGTCCCAGCAGAAGGCCCTGGGATCCATAAACGGCTACATCGAGGAGATGATGACCGGCCAGAAGGTGGTAAAGGTTTTTAATCACGAGGAAGCGGCTATAGAGGAGTTTAAGAAGAGGAATGAGGAGCTTTTCCGGAGCTCCTATAACGCCAACCAGTATTCCAACATCCTGGGGCCCATAAACGCACAGATAGGAAACCTAAGCTATGTGGTATGTGCCATAGCCGGAGGCTTTATGGCAATAAGCGGTTTTTCCGGACTGACTCTTGGAGCCCTTGCCTCCTTCCTTTCCTTTAACAGGAGCTTCAGCATGCCCATAAGCCAGATCAGCATGCAGATCAATTTCGTCATCATGGCCCTGGCGGGGGGAGAGAGGATATTCGCCCTTTTAGATGAGGAGCCGGAGGAGGATAAGGGCTATGTGAGCCTTGTAAATGCAAAGAGGAACCCGGACGGGACCCTTAGCGAGACGGATGAGCGCACCGGTATCTGGGCGTGGAAGCATGAACACAGCGCCGACGGCTCCATAGACTATGTGGAATTAAAGGGAGAGATCACCATGAACAATGTGGATTTCGCCTATGACGGGGAACATTTTGTCCTCCACGACATAGTGCTTTACGCCAAAAGCGGGCAGAAGATCGCCTTTGTGGGCTCCACCGGCGCAGGAAAGACCACCATCACCAATCTTATCAACAGATTTTACGATATTCAGGACGGGAAGATACGCTTCGACGGGATAAACATAAACAAGATAAAGAAGGGAGACCTTCGGAGATCCCTGGGGATGGTGCTGCAGGATACCAGCCTCTTTACCGGAACCATAATGGAAAACATCCGCTTCGGCCGTCTTGACGCCACGGATGAAGAGGTTATAAGGGCCGCAAAGCTGGTGAGCGCCGATTCCTTTATAAGGCATCTTCCGGAGGGCTATGATACGGTGATAACCGGAAACGGCGCCTCCCTTTCCCAGGGACAGAGACAGTTACTCTCCATAGCAAGGGCTGCGGTGGCGGATCCCCCGGCACTTATACTGGATGAGGCCACCAGCTCAATAGACACAAGGACAGAGAAGATAATCCAGGCGGGGATGGATTCCCTTATGAAGGGCAGGACAAGCTTTGTCATTGCCCACCGCCTTTCCACCGTAAGAAATTCCGACTGCATAATGGTACTGGAGAACGGCAGGATCACGGAACGCGGGGATCATGAGGCGCTGATAAAGGAAAAAGGCAGGTACTACCAGCTGTACACCGGCCTTAAAGCATCCAGTTAACTAATTAACCATAATAAAAAATATTTAAAACCTTTTTCTCCAAAGGCTGTACTATTGTGTAGCCGATTAAAGGGTCTGTTTTCGAAAGCTTCGGATCCGGAAGCCGGACAGGTTTTGTTTTCCGGGTATAATGTGCCTTATATCAGGGAAACGGGGCAGGTTCGGAAGGAAGGGTAAGCTGTTTTCGGGGGTAGGCCGCATCTCACGGTGCCGGATAAAGGCACTGTGAGATATTGAAGATGGATCTGTTAAGGAGGAAAAGGTAATCGGAGCTAAAAGATGGAAGTCAATCCGAAGCTCAAATCGGCTGTAATACAATTAAAGAGCGGGAATGATGAGGCATTCGGCGAGGTATACGCATCTACTTATAATTATGTGTATTTCCGTGCCCGTCAGATCATGAAAAATGAAGATGACGCCATGGACCTTATGCAGATCGTATATATGGAAGCATATAAATCCATTGCCAATCTCGATAAACCCGAGAGTATCTATTCCTGGCTCAGTTCGATTACCTTCAGGCAGGGGATGAAATTATTCCAGAAAAACAAGGAAATATTGCTGGACGAGGATTTCGAGAATATCTTTGATTCCATGGAATCCTCCGACAGAGATTCCAGACCTGAGCTTTCTATCGAGAGGAAGGAGCAGCAGGAGCTGCTTGCTTCCCTGATAGACTCCCTTCCGGAAGTTCAGCGTGCCACCATGGTGGCATTCTATTACGATAATATAAAGATCGAAGAAATAGCAGATGTTATGGGATGCTCTGTGGGAACGGTAAAGAGCAGGCTCAGCTATGCGAGACAGGCACTTAAGAAGAAGCTGGAGGCAGCTGACAGGAGAGAGGGCAGAGGAAAGGGCGGCAAAATGGCGCTTACCGCCGGACTTCTCTTCGGAGCCATTCAGCTTATGTCGGAGGAGACGGTTCTGGCTGCACCTCTGGCCGCAGGTGCTTTCGGGAATATCTGCTCGGGACTTGGTATTGCGGCAACCGGTGCGGCACTTGCGGGAACGGCTCTTGCAGGAGGCGCCGGCGTTTCTGCGGCTACGGGAACGGTGACTACGGCAGCAACGGCGGCGACTGCAGCGGCTTCCACTACGGCGGCTGCTGCCGCTACGGCGGCCACTACTGCAGCGGGAACCGCAGCCACTACGGCAGCAAGTACAGCAGCAACTACTGCGGCAGGGACCGCAGCGGGAACAGCGGCAGGAACGGCAGCCGGCAGTGCAGCGGCAGCAGCAGGAACGGCAGCGAGCAGTGCAGCGGCAGCAGCAGGTGCGGCAGCAGGAGGCATTGCGGCCACAGGTGCAGCAGGCGCGGCAGCAGGAGGCATTGCAGCCACAGGTGCGGCAAAGGGCATCGCGGTTGCAGTTGCAGTGGC